>VMCP01000132.1 GCA_008081305.1 Bacteroidota bacterium
CTGTTTGGGATGCAATTTAAATTTAATAACTCAATATATATACTCATTGCTGAGTGGATATTTGGAACTGGGCAGTTAAAATCTCAAAACCTCCCCGATTCCATCACCGTTCAAGATACCACGTCTAAGATTTCAGACACCACCAAACTCGACTCCTTGAATATCCCTAAAAAAAAGAAAAAAGGAGGACTCAACGAGATCATACAATTTGAAGCATCTGATTCAATGGTCTTAGAAATATCGAAAAAGGAAGTCACCTTATATAACGAGGCATCTATCGTCACGCCCAAAACCAATCTTGAGTCCCATTACATTAAAGTATCCCTAGAAACAAAAAATCTATTTGCCAAAGGGACGGTAGACACTAATGGTGTATACACAGCCAAACCTATATTGAAGGACCAGGGAGAAACCTATACCGCCGATAGCATGCAATACAACAGTAGCACCGGCCGAGGAAAGGTGTATGGATTAAAACTGGCACAAGACGAGTCGCACATACATTTGGGTACAGTATTAAAGGATAGCTCTGGAAGTTTTACTGGAGTACACGGAAAAATCACCACCTGTGATGCCGACGAACCACATTTCTACTTGAACGCAAGCAGAGTAAAAGTCATTCCAGATAACAAAGCCCTGTTTAGTGCAGCCAATTTAGTATTTCAAGGAATCCCAACTCCCATTGCTTTACCATTTGGACTCGCTCCTTTGAAAAAGGGGCAACGCGATGGCATTTTATTCCCATCGTTGGGTTTCAATAGCTTCAATAGAAGTTTTTACCTTCAAAACTTTGGCTATTACATTGGGCTTGGTCAGCACTCAGATATCCAGATTAACACAGATGCTTATTTAAATGGAGATTTCCGTGCTGCACTTCAAACGCAATACTACAAGCGCTATGTCTTCAGAGGAACGTTAAACTTACAATATAGCCGATTTTCAAACGGTGCTGAAATCACTTCCCCAACCTTTGCTTTTTCTAATGATTTTGCCATCCGCTCGAATTTCAATTTAGACCCAAAATACTTGCCGGGTGTTAGACTTGGGGGAAATATAAACATTGTTACCAGCGGCTTTAACCAACGCAATAGCCGAGACATCAATAATCTGTCAAACAATCAATTCACGTCCAGCATCAATTACGGTCAATCCTTTTTTAAAAACAAGGTGAATTTGTCTATGGCTGCGCGACACACACAGAACACCCAAACCCGTGACTTTCGATTGGACCTTCCATCCATTAATCTAGGTGTTTCTAGTTTGACCCCGTTTGCATCGAAAACAGGAAGCAATCAAAAATGGTATCAACAGTTGCGTTTGAGTTACAGCGGAAATATGCAGAATCAAATCAATACCAAAGATTCTATATTATTCAGTGACCGATATCAAGATGCCTTGGCTGATTTTCGATCGGGAGTTCGACATTCTATCCCTATTAATACCAATATTAAATTATTTGATGGCATTCTGAATCTCACTCCTTCATTTAATTATCGAGAAAATTGGCATTTTAAAGGTATTACCAAGGAAATCAATAGCATTGATAATTCAATTATTGAGTCAGATACTTCAGGTTTCTTCAGACAATATGCATATAGCTTCTCAAGCTCTCTAAAAACAAATATTTACGGAACCTTTAATGGATTGAAGCTTGGACGAGTAACTGCTATTCGACATACCATTACTCCAAGAATGGGAATATCTTATTCACCAGAAATAGACCCCTACAGTAGAGGCTGGACGAGAACCTACACGGATACAAGCGGAAAAGTTATTGACTACAACCTTTTTTCTAACAGCCCAGCAGGAAACCTAACACAACGACAAACTGGTCTCGTTAACTTTGGCTTAAACAATAACTTACAAGGAAAGAAAACAGGCCTTAGCACAGATTCAACAAAAAAAGCCAAAGCTGAGAAGTTCAACATTATCGATCAGCTCAACCTCAGTGGTAGTTATAATTTATTTGCTGACAGCTTAAAATTTTCTGATATCCGTATGACGTTCAACACGGTTCTCGCCAAAGTCATCCGTATCAACGCCAATGCCAACTATAGTCCCTATGTTAGAACCGATGCTGGAAGAACCATCAATCGATACGTATTACAGGAAAACGGTTCCTTGATGAGACTTAGATCGGCGGGTATAAACATCAATACTAGCTTAAATGCTAAAACGTTCAAGAAAAAGAAAAGTAGTAATTCCTTTATACCGAAGAAGGTAATTCCTGAAGAGGAGCAAGAACTAAGGAATATTGAGAACAATCGTGGCCGATATTACGATTTCAATATCCCATGGTCCGTTAACTTCTCCTATATGGCCAACTTTAATGCGGAAACTCCCATAGCATCTGCAAGGTTATCAACCAATCGTTTCAGAATTTCTGGGGATATTTCCATCACAGATAACTGGAAAATAGGATATCAAACGGGATATGACTTTAGAGCAGGAAGCCTTGAAGGCTCACAATTTACGGTTGCTCGTAACTTGCACTGTTGGCAGTTGGAATTCTCCTGGGTTCCAACAGGGTACGGTAAGCAATGGGTATTTACCCTAAGGCCCGTTAGTCGATTACTGCAAGATTTAAAGCTCAATAAAAGAGTATATTCGAACCCCGCACTGATGTAAACCCTATGAAGCAACGGCTGATCATAATATTCTTCACGGTTTGGACATTGACAAGTCCCTTATTCTCACAAAAAGTTCCACCAAAGGAATACCAACTAAAATATTGGTATGACCCTTATGATTACCCACTAAAAGGAATAGCCTTAACGGGGGCAAAAAAGCTCAAGAAACAACTAGGTAAAAAGTATTGGAACCCAGTAGGCAATGACCCTTATGTTCGGTTTCATAAACAGTGGGGGTACGATAGTATTCGATGCCTTGAGAAAACATTTGAAATCAGTCCATTTTACATCGCTAAAGAAGAAGTCACAAACCTTGAATACCGGAGGTTTATATCGGATAGTAACGGGGTGTTTTTTAAGGAAAAAGGCATCACGGCTACATGGGCTATGCCGGACACATCCGTATGGAGAGGCATTCATGAAAACTTGTGGGTTATGGGTAAATATTACTTTTCCCATGAGGCCTATAACCAATATCCAGTGGTGGGCGTTTCTCAATATCAGGCAACGCAATATTGCAATTGGCTAGAAATTGAATTAAATAAGGAATATCGAAGGTGGCTACCAGCAGGTTATAAAATTGAGGTTGACCTCCCTACTCAGGCGGAGTATGTCAAAGCCGTAAATGAATATTGCAAAGCCGACGCGCCAAAAGTTTCACAAGCTAAAGACCCAGTGAATCGTTACGTACTCACTCATTTGTACGATATTAACTTAGGCATTGTTCAAACGGCCCGTTTAGCAGCGCTTGTATTCCAGCCAGAAGGGGCATTTCATTTGACTGTTGCCGAACCTGGTAAAAGTAAATTGCCCAGTCATTTATTGGGAAATGTGGCAGAATGGACATCCTCGAGGGCCATGGGTCGGATATACAACAACCAAGAGTATTTGTATACCATGAGCAAGAATTTGATTCCTAACCCTGACATCACCGCCACCAAAGATATGTTGAGTGGCTATCTGCATGAGAAATCAGCCTTAAAAACACACTTTATGGTAAAGGGAGGGTCCTGGTTAGATGAATTTCATTACTTAGATCCTTCAGCTGTACAACTAAGAAGAGGAGAT
>VMCP01000236.1 GCA_008081305.1 Bacteroidota bacterium
TTATTGGTTAGTCAATTCACATTATTTGCCTCAACGAAAAAAGGAAATCGGCCATCGTTCATCGATGCAGCGAGACCTGAAAACGCGAGAGTACTCTTTGAACTTTTTACCCAAAAGGTAGCCAATCGTCTGCCCAACAAAGTAAAAACAGGGTGTTTTGGTGAGGATATGCAAATTGAAACTCAGTTGGACGGACCTGTGAGCATTCAAATCGACAGTAAACAAAGAAACTAAAACCTTACAGGATAATGTTGTCTATCAATCGTACACCTTCTAAATAGCCGGCAAACACAATAGCTCTACCCGTCTTTGGCTCGACGGGCATATCATTCCAGTGAATGATATCAAGATATTCCACGTCTATACCCGAACTGACTATAGAATTTCTACAATTATCTAAAGCTGCTTTAACACCTTCTTGTTCCGCACATTTAAACAAATTGGCATAAATCTGCTGACCTATATGCTTGCCATTCTCGGATAGTCTCTTGTTACGGCTACTCATGGCTAGTCCATCGGATTCTCTTTCGGTAGGAATCCAGTTAAACCGAATGTCCTTATACTTTTCTTTAATCAGATCTGATATCACCAGACACTGTTGCAAATCTTTCTGTCCGAAATAAACTTGGTTGGGATTCGTCCAATAAAATAATCTATCTACTACATTCACTACCCCTTCAAAATGCCCGGGGCGAAAATCACCTTCAAAACCAATAGCAAACGCCCCCGGCTTCGCTGTTTTGTAGGTGTCCTCCGTGGGGTAAACTTCTTCCATGGTGGGAACAAAAACCGCAGAAACGCCTATTTCTTGAAGTTTTTTCAAATCGGTCTTAAGGGTATTCGGATAATTATCGAAGTCTTCCTGCCTATTAAACTGCTTGGGGTTTACAAAAATGCTCACAATGGTGAAATCATTATTCTGCATTGATTCTCGCATCAACGCAAGATGACCATCATGAAGTGCGCCCATCGTCGGTACAAATCCAACCGAGCCTGATTCTGATTGTCTCCAAGACACTAACTTACGGGTTGAGTAGAACAACTTCATCTTCGGAAAGGCTTGCAAATAAAAGCATAAGACGTCGAAAAGCTTTGATATTCACCGAATTTTTCGTTACTTTTGTATGCTACTTTTTTGAGGAGTATCAACTAGCCTATGGAAGTTAGAAAAAAAAGAGTTCTGTTTGTAAGTTCTGAAATGTCTCCCTTTCTCGAGACTTCACCCGTTGCAGCCATTGCAAGAATGCTGCCCCAAGCATTGCAGGAGCAAGAAAATGAAATTCGTATCCTCGTTCCACGCTTCGGTGTGATAAACGAACGCCGAAATCGCCTACATGAAGTTGTACGACTTTCTGGAATTAACATTTCCATCGACGATAACGATAACCCTCTCATCATCAAAGTTGCATCTGTTCCTAACACCAAGATGCAGGTTTATTTCTTGGATAACGAGGACTTCTTTCACCGTAAAGCCGTTTACAATGATAAAGACGGTAAGTTTTTTGAAGATAATGACGAGAGAACCATCTTTTTCTGTAAAGGGGTGATGGAAACCGTGAAGAAACTTGGTTGGGCACCCGATATCATTCACTGTCAAGGTTGGATGACCTCGCTAATTCCATTATATCTAAAAACGATGTACAAAGACGAGCCCGTATTTAAAGATGCTAAAATCGTCTACAGTGTATATCACGAAGAATGTGACGATAATTTAGGAGACGACTTCTCTAGAAAAGCCAGCCTAAATAGCATCGATGACGCTTGTTTAGAATGCTACAAGGATTCCAACATCAATAAAATTCATATTGGAGCGGTAAAACATTCTGACGCTATTGTAACCGCATGCGATGAAGCTCATAAGGTTGTAGAAAACCACCTAGATGGGAAACTGGTGATGCGTCACAATGATGAAAATACCGAAGAAGAATACGTATCCTTCTACGAAAAGTTAATGTCCTGATAGCGCAGTTCGCTTACCTTCGCAGCGTGAAGCTATTTCATCGCCTTCCCCTCTTCTTAATCACCGGCTTAGCCGTTGTATCTTGTGAAAGAAGACAAGACAACATCACCTTGCCAGGCCAAGGCGGGTCGGAAATAGAATTATTTGTTACCGATACCCTCACTTTTCAAGCCAAAACCATTGATGAAGATTCTCTTCCGGGAAACGGAGTGAGTTATTTCATGTTGGGTGAATTAAACGACCCCATCTTAGGAAGAACCAAAGCAAGTATATATGCGGATCTAGATTTAATTGAACCCTATGCCGACTTTCCTAACACCCAAGAGGCAGACTCTGCTATACTTTTTATTCCATCAGTTGAGGGGTTGAATAATTATGGAAACATCCTGTATCCACTAAAATTAAACGTATATCCTCTTCAGCAAAATATAGAATCAGGAGAAACCTATTATCAAACAGATAGCTTTTCCATAGATGAAACAATTTCTACCGAATACGTAGGAAAACTTATCAATGTCTACACCGATTCTATCCTGTATAAAAACGACACCTTGAATCCATACGATGGTTTAAAGATCAAGCTATCACAAGACTTTGCCAACAAACTCATGAGCTTACCCAAAGAAGCCTATGAAACCAATAATGGATTGGATGAACATTTTAAGGGTATTGCTATTATACCCGAAGGAAACAATGTCGCTCCCTCACAGGGTGCAATTGGAGTATTTGATATTCATAATACCATTTCTCTCGATTACAGAGCTAAAATCCTCCTTTACTTCGGAGATAGTAACACGTTTGTCTTTGGCTTCTCTGGAAAAAATCAAACAGTGAATAAAGGGGAAACGGGCCCATACCCAAGTGACATTCAAGAACAGCTCAACGAGCCAGATAAACATTATACTGAAACATATGCTCAAGCATTGAGTGGGGTTAAAACCAAAATAGAGGTTCCTTATTTGTATAACCTAATTGCTCAGGGAAATGTGGCCATTCATAAAGCAGAAATTTCCTTTAGCGTAAAGAATTACGATGAATTCTTTTTTGCACCGCCGCGCTTATCCTTGTTTAAACCCTTTAGTAAATCGTCCAACCGAAATTTCCTTATCGAAGATGCTGTTACTTCTACCAATTATGGCGGAAACTATGATGAAACCGATGGCACCTATACTTTTGACATAACACGACACGTTCAAAACATACTGAACTCACAATATTTCAATGGAATAGACACCAATGATGGTTTGTTTTTGGCAGTGCCGACCGACCAACCGGTAATAGGTGCTAGATGTGTTGTAGACCATTCCAAGACAAAAATCCACATCACTTATTCCAAACCAAATTAAACCTGTTTCGTTTTATTTAAAATGACTGCACGTAAGCCCTACCAATTAGTAAGCCGCGAGTGGAAATCACAAAAAACCACTTTTGAAATAAACGGCGTAGAAATAGGAAAAGATCTACTCATGATTGCAGGTCCTTGTGCAGTTGAAAATGAAGAACAAATTTACACCATTAGTGAATTCCTAAGTAAAAAAGGCGTTCGCTTCATGCGTGGTGGTGCTTACAAACCCCGCACAAGCCCATACTCTTTCCAAGGTCTAAAAAAAGAGGGTCTGGAACTCATGAGAAGAGCCGCTGACGATCATGGGTTGGCAGTGGTTTCTGAAATAATGAGCGCCAGTCAACTCGATGAATTTGTTGAGAATGTAGACATCCTTCAAGTGGGTACTCGAA
>VMCP01000080.1 GCA_008081305.1 Bacteroidota bacterium
AACATTTGCGAATTTTTCAAATAAAATCATGTTCGTTTTTGGGGTGTATAAATGAGGAGAGACTTTTTTCGATTGCTTATCGTTATATTTACACTACCTTAAAGATGAGTTGGTTGAACAAGCAATTTACAATTAAAATTTATCTATTACGACACGCGCTATTTGTTCTTGGCTTTTTATGTAGCCGTGTTTTATGTGGTCAAACAGATCCTTTGGCTACAGGTAAATGGAAAACATTGAGAATTGATGAATCCACTGTTGTGACATTGTCCCAACAAGATTTTATTAATCTTGGTTTTGATGTTTCTGCTATCGACCCTCGAGATATTCGGGTTTTTGCTAATATGGGCGAGGGTTATCCCGCGGAAAACCCAGAAATCGTTCATGCAACTGCCCCAGAAGTTCCTCTATATTTCCCCGGTGGGGAAGATGGTGTTTTCAACGAGCAGGATAAAGCGCAGTTTTATATCCAAGGTACACATACGTGGTTTCAAAGGGGGGGCTTTATTGATCGGAAACTTAATCTCTACACGGACGAGGTTGTTATTTACATTGGTTATGACGAAGGTGTTAGAGGTAAAAGGATTACAACTTCAAAAGATCAATTAAACGAAAATGCACCAATAATTAAACAAGCGTCAGAACTGACACTCGTGGAGAATGACTTGATTAATCCATTGAAAATGGGTAATTGGTGGCTAGGAGAGAAATTAGGGAATCAAACATTGGAAAGATCCTTTGATATTAATATTAACGATCAAGCGGATTCCACCAACGTTTCAGTATATATGGGTGCGTCGATGGTCGGAAATACCGGTACTTTATCCTCATTGATAAATGGAAATAAAATCAACGTAAATCTCAGATCAAATTTTTCCTCCGATGAGGTAACCTATCCATTTAGTTTTCATGAAAAGATTGGTAAAACAAGTAACGTTGACATTCAATTGAAGTTGAATCGACCCAACATTGAATCTTCGGCGTATATTGATTACATCGTAACTCAAAGTTGGGTTCCACATGGCTTAAATAGTCATTGTGCACTCTTGTACTATATGGATTCTGACTTGGATCCATCGAATGGTGGTACGTTGCGATTTCCTAACTCTCTTCAGAGTGCTACTTTTTGGGATGTCAGTGACCCATATAATCCCAAAATTTTATCTACAATAAAGTTCATAGATGGCGTTAATGTACCACTTACCTACAAAGAAGGATTAACTACTTTGTTTATTGAAGAAAGTAATAATTCATGTAACGAATTAGTCAAACGTCAAATTGCCAACAAGACATACAAGGATTTCGATTACCGAGGAATCAATAATATTTCAAATAGTAGCTTGTATATATGTCCACCGAAATACAAGGAAACACTTTCCTCATTGAATTGGTCTAAAATCAATACAGATGCGGCGATTGTGACAACGAGCGAAATTTATAATCAATACAGTGGTGGACAAGCAGACTTAGGTGCTATCAGGACGTATATTAGGTATTTGTATAACACCCATAAAAACTCAAATGGTGCCCCAAAATTAAGATACGTTACTCTCGTTGGGTCTGCTTCTTATGACTTTCGTGATCGTTTAGATGGTAACACCAATGATATTCCAATTTATCAATCGAATGGAATTCAGAAAACTACAAATTACTGTTTGGATGATTATCTAGGTTATTTAGAAACAGGTGAGGGTGACCCAGAATCAGCGCAAAGTACATTGAACGTGGTGGTGGGAAGGATATCTGCGAGGAACGCAACAGAGATAACGAACTACTTCGAAAAGATTGTAGCCTATAAGAGTAAAACTGCCCTAGGGTCATGGCGCAACAGACTCTCATTTGTTGCTGATGATATTGATGAGGGTTGGGAGCGAGAGTTTACCTTGGAATCAGAAGACTATGCCGATTACATCCAACGGACCTATCCATATTTAAGGGTGAATCGGATTTACGCCGACGCATATGCTCAGCAAACCAATGGAAATAATGAGGCATACCCTGAAGTGACATCAGCAATTAAGAACGCTTTTGAGGATGGAAGTCTATTCATAAATTATCAAGGACACGGTGGAGAAAGTGGATGGGCACAAGAATCTATTTTTGATATCCCCACAATCAATGGATTAAGTCACAGCGAACATTTTCCGGTATTGTTTACAGCAACATGCGAATTTAGTAGGTTCGATAATCCTGCCTTACAATCTGCAGGTGAAAAAGTATTAGTCAAAAAGGGTGGAGGTGCGATTGCCTTAATGACGACGACGAGGACTGTATGGAGTTCAGGGAACTCCATTATTAATGATGCTTTTTGGAAACAATATGGCTTTCCTAAGAAAGATGAGCCGATTCCTACACTGGGAGAATTATACAGCCGCTTGAAGAACCGACCATTCTTGAACTCTGAAGATTACAAGTTCGCATTGATGGGAGACCCTTCCTTAAAATTAGCATTTCCAGAGCATCTAGTCTCACTTGACTCTATAAATGATAATGCCTTTGTAGATGAAAGCGATACGTTAAGGGCATTCTCCGTGGTGCGGGTTAAAGGACACATAGATGAGCGTTTGAAGGGATTGATGTCCGATTTTAATGGTCGATTGTATGTGAATATTTATGATAAGCCAGTAGAAAAATCCACGCTTGATAATGACGGAGTAGGTTCTACCATTGATTACAGTACAGAAAGCAGTGTGTTATTCAATGGTGTTGTATCGGTAATACAAGGAGAATTTGAATTTACGTTTGCCGTACCCAAAGACATATCCTATCAATTAGGGAAGGGTAGAGCTATATTTTATGCTGAAAACGGTATCGTTGATGCGGCTGGAGCCTGGCGATTTAATATTGGTGGTTCTGAAGAACTAGATGAAATAGATAGTCTAGGTCCTATCGTAAAAGCATATATGGGTGATACCTTTTTCCGTAATGGTAGTGAAGTATTGAAAAATACTGAGTTTGTTGCTCGTGTATCGGATGAAAGTGGTTTGAATTCAACGGGAGCAGGAATTGGCCGTGACATGATAGCTGTATTAGATCAAGGAACCGAAAACGAGCAGATGTTTATTTTAAATGAGTTTTTCCAATATGATCCAAATTCATTCCAAAGTGGACAAATTAATCTGCCTCTAAATAAGCTTACTCCAGGTTGGCATGAAATTGAATGTAAGGTTTGGGATATTTACAATAACTCTGGTAGCGGAAGTGTTAGGTTCAAGGTGATTCCTGAAAGAGAGGCATTAATTTCAGCTCATAAAGTATATCCAAATCCTTTTCAAGATGGAAAAGATTTGCATTTTTCACTTGAGCACAACTTGGTAGGTGAAGATGTGAAATTGAATTTTACTTTATACACCAGCTCAGGATCTCAAGTATTTAAATTGAATCGGGAAATTTTAAATGCACAAGGCAAAGTTATTGTAGATATTGATGTACCAACGGTTTCAAACTTGGCTCAAGGGATGTATTTCTATAGAATCGAACTACATTCAATTGATGGATTACATACATCTTTAAATGGTAAATGGTTAAAATAAAGTGAAGAATACGAAGGACAGTAAAAAAAATTACGATACTCTGTGGCTAAACCCTAAATTTGCTACTTTACCTATGAACAGGATTAAATTTCTTGCGTCTATAGGAGTTGTTGGTTTAACTGCGATGTCTCTGCAAGCTCAGGTGAGCTC
>VMCP01000208.1 GCA_008081305.1 Bacteroidota bacterium
AAACAGAGATTAGGATTTTCGATACTATCGATGCCAATATTGTTGCAGTAGCTAATGTTAAGCTGTATGCAAATTACGCTGAAGGATTGTGGGTACAGGATTGAAGAAAGATGATTATATAACGGATTGCAGTGATATTGATGACATTATAGCTTTCCGTTCAGACGGTTCATATTCGATCGCTAAAGTGAGTGATAAGCACTTCTTTGGTAAAGATATTATTTACGTCGGGATTTGGCGTAAAGGGGATGAACGCACCACGTATAACTTGGTTTACTGGGACGGTGCAGGCAAAAAAGCGATGGCAAAGCGCTTCAATGCTACTGGTTTGATTCGAGAAAAAGTATATAACATGGCCAAGGAGCATCCAAAAACCAAGGTGCTCTATTTCTCTGCAAACCCAAATGGTGAAGCAGAAAAGGTAAATATATACTTGAGCGCCTCTGCGAATGCTCGATTAAAGCAATTTGATTATGATTTTGCCAAGCTTGCCATTAAAGGAAAAACAGCGGGTGGTAATCAAATTACCAAGTATAACGTACGTAAGGTAGATCTAAAAGAGAAAGGTGGTTCGACCTTAGGTGGAGTTAACATTTGGTGGGATGATATCACGGGTAGGTTAAACGGCGATGAAAAAGGTTCCTACCTTGGTGAGTTCAATGGAGAGGACCAAGTATTGGTGATTTATAAGGAAGGATCTTATGAACTTACAAACTATGAACTAATTAACCGATTTGAACCCAATGAGGTGTACCATATTCAGAAGTTTTTTGCGGATTTGCCTATCCAATGTGTGCACTACGACGGAAAGGGTAAGCATTATTTCGTTAAACGTTTTTTAATAGAAACGGCTACACAGAATAAAAAGTTCCAATTCATTTCAGAAGAAAAAGGGTCTAAGCTGATAGAGCTAGCGTTGGCGGAGCCCATGTTGATCGAGCTGACAACAGAAAACAAAAAGAAAGAGGTATCCTCCGAAGAGTTAAACATTACTGAGTTTATCGAAATCAAAGGTTGGAAAGCCATTGGTAACCGTTTGACGGCTGACAAGGTTAAAAAGATTAAACTACTATCAGAAAAGTATGGCGAGCCTGAGGTAATCGAGGAGGAAAAATTAGAAGTAAAGCCTTCATCGGATGATCCCAATTCCGGATCAACCAATACAGAGCCCGAGAAATTAGATAAACCAGACACCACTGAGCCCAAGCAGAGTGGGGATAACCCACAGATGGGGCTGTTCTAAATTAAGATTGTCGAATCCACTTGAATAGGTCCTTCCAGCTGGGTTTTTTACCGTACATCAGGATACCAATTCTGTATATTTTGCCGGATACCCACACCATGGCTAGGAAGGTGATTACCAAGATTAAAAAGCTTCCCACTACTTCCGATATTGGAACATCGAAAGGAGCTCGCACCGCCATTACTACTGGGCTTGTTAAAGGAATCATGGAAAATACTTGCGCTAAGTGACCATTAGGTGCCTGAAACACCACAGACTGGGCAATGATAAAGCCAAATACCAAAGGAAGACTAACAGGTAACATGAATTGCTGTACGTCGGTTTCTTGATTCACAGCCGAACCAATGGCCGCAAAAATGCTGCTGTAGAGTAAGTATCCTCCCAAGAAAAATAAAACGAATATGGTCAATATTTCTCCAATGGGCAGGGCATGTAGGCCTTGTAATATTTCAATCGCCTCTTTCCCTTTGGTCACTGTGGCCTCATTCAAGTTTTGAGGTTGTTTTAGGAGTTGACCAATTACCGTTAAAAATCCAGTTGTGAGTAATACCCAAGCAATGAATTGAGATAGGCCAACAAGGGCAACACCAAGAATTTTACCCATCATCAATTGAAAGGGTTTTACAGAACTAACGATGACCTCCACGATACGGTTGGTTTTTTCTTCCATAGCTGAACGCATAACCATAGACCCGTAGATGAATATAAACATGTAGATCACAAAGGCTAGGATAAAGCCAATAATGCTTTTCAACCCTGCGTTATTACCTGTTACGTCCCCTTTGTCATCTAGTTCAAACGTGGTGATTTCACCCTGGACTTGTGTGCTTTCGAGGGTCGTTTCAGATATACCATTCTTTTGAAGTAAGGTTTCGTGTATTTTATTTTTGATGTGACCATCGATTTGGGAAACGTGTTTAACAGAAAAACCACTACCCGTTACCAATTCGGCGCTGTCCAAAAAGCGAATATCTTGGTCTTCAATATGAAGCCATGCGATATTTGGATTTTCATCAATATTTTTTAGTATGGCCTCTGTCGCGTTGGTGGCTTGGTGGAATTTGAAGTTGTCAAAATTTAAATCTGAAGGATTCGCCTCCCAATATTCGGCCTCAAAGTAGATATCTTTTTGTGCATTATCATCCCCTCCATTAACAGCAAAATAGATGGCCCCCGCATAAAACAAGGCTACAAGTATGGGGGCTAAAAAGGTCATGACGATAAAGGTTTTATTCCTTATTCGTGTGAGATATTCCTTTTTTAATACAACCCAGATGTTCTTCATGATTTGCTAGGCTTTGAGGGTGATACTTGGCTTACAAATACTTCGTGCATGGTGGGGAGGTATTCCCAAATACCTAGCAGTTTGCCCGTGTTGTAGCTAAAATCCATGAGATCTTTATAAGATTGTTCTTCTGTTAGTTTGATTCTTGTAGTCCATTTTCCATGATCCTCTTGACTCGAAGAGATTTGGTAATGATCTGGGAATTTTATGTTTTCAGAAAGTACCACATCGTATTCATTGTCGAAGAAGTCTCTCCGAACATCATAAATTTTACCATCCAAAATTTTCTTTCCCTCGTGAATAATGGCCAATCGGTCGCAAAGCTCCTCTACATTATCCATACGGTGGGTTGAGAATAAAATCGTGGTTCCTTCATTTTTAAGATCCAAGATTAAATCTTTGATGAGATCTGCATTTACTGGATCAAATCCGCTAAATGGTTCATCTAGAATAAGGAATTGTGGACGATGTAGTATGGTAGAAATAAATTGGATTTTCTGCGCCATGCCCTTGGATAGCTCCTCCATCTTTTTGTCCGCCCAATCTATGATATCGAGTCGTTTCATCCATTTCTTCACTTCTTCTTTTGCACTGGGTCTGTTAAGCCCTTTGAGTTCAGCAAAGTAAAGGAGTTGGTCAACTACGGTCATTTTGCGATATAGTCCTCGTTCTTCAGGCATATATCCGATCATGGGAATATGATTGGGAGATAATGGTTCATTCTGAAGAAGGATTTCACCTCGGTCTGGCGTGGTTACGGTAGCGAGCATTCTCATGAGGGTGGTTTTACCAGCGCCGTTGGGACCTAATAAACCAAAAATCTCACCCGACTTAAGGTCTAATGAGATATCATCGTTTACGCAAACAGAATCAAAATATTTGTATACGTGTTGTACTTTGAGCATGGGGCAACTTCAAAAGTACAGTGGATGTTTTGAGGCTTCTGTTGGTTCTCGACGGAATATCGAAAATATCAACTTAATTCCCTCAGCAGACTTTGTCAGCAGCGTAACTAGCACATAGACTGTGATGTTTGGTTCTGGCTTGATATCCCATGGATTCTACCAACCCGACTGCGGCTCTTACCACATCGTTGGATGGGAATTCAGGATCCGGGTTAAGGTCTAAGTCTATAAAGGTAG
>VMCP01000169.1 GCA_008081305.1 Bacteroidota bacterium
GTGTGAGTAATTTGCTGACCATTAGCATTCAAACCTGCGTAGTGGTCGCTTTTTTTGGTAATTTTGAACAATATATGAAAGTCAATAAAACCTTGGTAGCTATTCCTGTGATGATTAGCTTGGTTATGCTTTTGGCAACCTCTTGTGGGTCAAAGGATCAGGATGAGCGATATAGTCCGTATAAATTCAATGCAACGGCATTAGATAGTTTGGTGGATTTGAAGCAAGCATTGATTGATGTGGTGTACAGACCAGATAGCAGTATTCGTGAAAAGCGATATTACTTGGGTGATTCGGTTAAAATGGTTCTTACCTACAATAAGCAAGGAGCCTTGTTGAACGTGACCCGTCACGAAGACGCGATAGAAGTCTGGACCGAGAATTATTATCCGAATGGACAAAGGCTTTCCAGGTTTAATATGTACACGGATCCAAAAACGGGAGAGTCGCATTACCACGGAGTTTACAAAAGCTATTACCAAACCGGTTGGCTAAAGGAAATTGGTGAGTATAGATACGATAAACCGTATTGGATTTTATCCTACACAGAAAGTGGTCTATCAGGCGATACGGTATTTTATGAATACGAAGAAGCACCACAGGAGATTTCAACTGAACCCATAGAAATCCCTTAGTTCTTCTCAACTTTTACACACGCACCTTTTAATGGTGCCGAAGCGTTAAATTTGGGAACATGCCTCAATTTTCGCATTTACACGTACATACGCAATACAGTTTATTGGATGGCGCAGCAGAAGTAAAAAAGCTGGTGTCAAAGGCCGCGGAAGATGGCATGCCTGCAGTGGCAATCACTGATCACGGTAATATGTTTGGGGCCTTTGATTTTCATGTACAATGTACCAGACAAGGCATCCAACCGGTGATAGGATGTGAGTTTTATCTTGTTAGGGATCGATTCGAAAAAACATTCGGACAGGGTAAGAAGGATAAACGCTATCATCAATTGCTTTTAGCAAAAAATGAGCAGGGGTATAGAAATCTATCAAAACTCTGCTCTTTGGGATATTTAGAAGGATTGTACAGTAAATACCCACGAATAGATAAAGAGTTATTAAAGCAATATTCCGAAGGGTTGATTGCTACATCTTGCTGCATCGGTGCGGAAATTCCACAAGCTATTCTATTCAAAGGAGAGGAAGAAGCAGAAAAATTATTCGTGGAATGGCATCAATTATTTGGGGATGATTTCTATGTTGAACTTCAACGACATGGATTAGAAAACATAGATAATACGGGACTGAGCCAAGAGGATGTCAATCAAGTACTAATCAAATTCGCCCGTAAATATAATGTTTCCATCATAGCCACCAACGATTCTCATTACATCGATCAACAAGATGCAAATGCACACGATATTTTGCTTTGTATCAATACATCCGAATTTCAAGCTACTCCTAAAGCAACGAACGAGGAAAGCGGTAAAGGCTTTAGGTTTGGCTTCCCAAATGAAGAGTTCTTTTTCAAGACCCAAGAGGAAATGGCCGAGTTATTCAAGGATATTCCAGAAGCTCTTGAAAATACGAACAAACTTATCGATAGCATTGAATCGCCAGAGTTAAAGCGTGATATTGTTCTACCGAATTATACTATCCCACCGGAGTTTAGTGATATGAAGGCATATCTCCGACACTTATCCTATGAAGGATGTAAAAAGCATTACGGAGGTGCGATTCCAACCCATGTTCAGGAAAGATTGGATTTTGAACTCAATACCATTTGTGAATCTGGCTACGAGGGATATTTCTTAATTGTACAAGATTTTACCACGGCTGCCAGGGAAATGGGCGTTTGGGTTGGTCCAGGCAGAGGATCAGCCGCAGGTTCATTGGTTTCTTATTGTCTGGGAATTACCAATGTAGATCCGGTTAAATACGATTTACTGTTTGAGAGATTCTTAAATCCCGAACGTGTGAGTATGCCTGACGTCGATATTGATTTTGACGATGTGGGACGTGATCGCGTGATTGAGTATGTAGCCAACAAATATGGTGAGCGAAGAATTGCACAGATTATCACATACGGAACCATGGCCGCAAAAAGTGCCATTAGAGATGTAGGTAGGGTTTTACAATATCCATTGCCACAAACCGATCGTTTAGCGAAACTCATTCCGAATAACCTAAAGTTCAACAAGCTATTTCATATTCCCGCCGACAAACTAGCGAAAGATGATTCCATGAATCTCAAGTCGGAGGAAGTCGATAATATCCGTGAGTTACAGCAGATTTACAATGGATCAGACGAGGCGTCAAAAGTCCTTCACGATGCAGAAAAATTAGAGGGAAGTGTGCGAAATACAGGTGTTCATGCCTGTGGAATCATTATTGCACCTCAAGATATCGATGAGTTGGTCCCCGTAGCCAGGAGCAAAGATTCTCCGTGGATGCAGGTTCAGTATGATGTAACCCAAATAGAGGATGCTGGGCTGTTGAAAATGGATTTCCTTGGGTTGAGTACTTTAACCATTCTCAAAGATGCTATTTCCATCATTAAAGATACCACCGGAGATATTATAGATATTGAAGAAATCCCCTTGGAAGACACCAAAACCTATGAGCTCTTTCAGCGGGGTGAAACCAACGGTATTTTCCAGTTTGAGAGTCCAGGTATGCAAAAGTACATGCGCGATTTAAAACCCACCAAGTTTGGGGATTTGATTGCGATGAACGCACTTTATCGCCCTGGTCCGATGAAGTATATTCCTGAATTTGTAGATCGTAAACACGGTAGAAAACCGGTGGTGTACGATTTACCAGAGATGGAGGAGTATCTCAAAGAAACCTATGGTATCACCGTTTATCAGGAGCAGGTGATGTTACTCAGTCAGAAGTTAGCTGGCTTTTCCAAAGGTAAAGCCGATGTCTTGCGTAAAGCAATGGGTAAGAAGAAAAGGGACATCATTGATCAACTGAAAGGTGAATTCATGGAAGGAGCCCTTGCAAAAGGTTTTCCTGAAGAAGTCTTACATAAGATTTATAGTGACTGGGAGGAGTTTGCACAATACGCATTCAATAAGTCACACTCGACCTGTTATGCGGTTATCGCGTTCCAAACCGCTTATTTAAAAGCTCATTACCCCGCTCAATTCATGGCAGCCGTGTTAAAAAGTAATATGGGCGACATCAAAAAAATCACATTCTACATGGAAGAATGTCAGCGTATGGAAATAAAGGTATTGGGTCCTGATTTAAATGAAAGTAAATCTGCCTTTACCGTTACCCCTGCTGGTGAAATTAGATTTGGTATGAATGCCGTAAAAGGTGTAGGGGAGAATGCGGTGCTTGAGGTACTTAGAGAACGTGAAGAAAATGGCCCATTTAGCAGCATCTTTGACTTGACGACCAGGGTGAATTTAAGAGCGGTTAACAAGAAAAACCTGGAGAATATGGCAAAGTCTGGGGTGTTTGATTTTGATGAGCGATACCATCGTTCTCAATACCTGGAACCCGATGCTCAAGGTAGAAATGGCATTGAAAAAGCGGTGAGTTATGGTCAGCAAGTTCAATCGGATAAGCTTAGTGGTCAGATGAATATTTTCGGAGGGGAAGATGCGACCGTTCCAGAGGAACCCAAATTGCCAATGGTTGAACCGTACTCATTGTTGGAGGAACTAAAAATCGAAGAGGAATT
>VMCP01000093.1 GCA_008081305.1 Bacteroidota bacterium
TTTAATGCTATAATTCATTTATATAAATTTTTAAATGCTGATACTACTTTTTACGCCAACGACTCTACCTGGCATAGGCCTTCCCGGCATGTTTTGGAATTCGGTATTTGCAATATTTTGGAACTCTACACCCAATCTCCAATGGATATATTCCTCCTTGAATTTAAACAACCCTCTAGTTTGCAACTCGATGTCCCATAATTGATAAGCGTTCATGAATGAACTATTATCCGTGCTCGTAAATCGTTTACCAACATGATTGTGACGCACCAATAACTTGAACAGGCGATTTTCAATGGTAAGCTCGCTGTTAATCATCCAATCTGGAACAAAAATTTGCTGATAAGCTACGGAATGCATGTTCAGGACTTTTGAATAGACGTATTCCAAGTTATTCACTAATTGCAGTCTCCATCTACGAATTTTCACCATTCCCGACAGTGAAGATTGCACACCCCAATAACGTCCTTCATTTAAATTCATGGATCGCCATAGTGCACCAGAGGGAAGCCATACAATGGGATTATCTAAGTACCTGTAAAAAGGTGTTAAATCTCCCATTACAAGGTGTTTTTTGAACCGCTTTTTGTAGTTAATTCCGATTTCTCCTCCCCAACCAATTTCATTCTTTAAAGGATTCATTTGAGATGTTTGCCAATAAATATCATTCAGAGTAGGCCTTCGGAAGCTTCGGTGAATATCAGACTTTAAACTTAAATATTCATTTAAGCTAAACTCGTTACTAAACCCATAAGTAAACAATCCTTCATGTACTTCATATCTTGAATTTAATAGATACTTAAAACGATTCATCTTTCCCATCCACGCCGAGTAAATAGCGGGTAATGTTCTTTGGGCCGGTTGTGTATAATTCTGCGACTCCCCTAGTTGATGTTGTAAATCAAATCCACAGGTTAATTGCCCTTGATTAAATTTTCGATATATCTCTGATTGGGCAAAGTATAACCGACCGATTGAAGTGTCATAAACAAATGTTTGCGGATGATAGGTGATGATGTCACGGACATAACCCACTTTATTTACCCAAACCCATTGACTGTTGTTATATTCATGTTGAAGGGCAGACCGAATATTATCATCGGTTTGCCCTCCTAGTAATTGTGCGCCAATGAATCCTAATCCGCGATCATTACTGCTCAGCTCAGTTACCCATTTCAATGTGTGATTCGACTTTTTCAAGCCTGTAACTAGTCTCGCTCCAATCTGTTCGAAATGTACATTATCTGCACGTTCCCTAGCGCCTGTCCATTCGTCCGTATAAGCGAAATTATTCTGCTGATTCTTAGTAAAAGAGGTGAACGAGAAGTACATGGATTCATTACCTGCCGACATGGTAATACCTAAATTAGAATTCAACAAAGAATTATACTCGTATTCAACACTTGAGCGTAAAGGGGAATTGAAGGCTAGCGCATTTTCCAACGCAATGGTTCCACCCACGCTACCACTACCAAACATGGCGGAGTTCCCTCCCTCAACAACTGTGATTTGATCCATACCAAAACCGTTTATGTTTGAAAAGTCCATCATGCCCAACATGGGATGATTAATAGGTAATCCATTCCAAAGTACTTGGGTTTGTGTTGCATCAGCTCCTCTTTTGGATATCAAAGCTGAACCTGAAATACCGTAAGATTTAACAAACTGACCTGACTCCTGTAATGAGACATTCAACTGTTTTGATTCTATATATCGCACTTTACGACCAACCGTTGCAAAAGGCGTCCGTGAAGCTTGAATATGAACAGTATCAACCGGCTCTATTGGTGGGTAATGCAGATGGCTTTCCAAAGAATCTATTCCGGACAGTGCAAACAGGGCGGTATGTATGAAGGCCATCGACATATATCAAGCCGGTTTTTGAAAATAAAATAGATGGTGACAGGTACTGCAGTACGTGAATCTCCACCGTGCTTTTATTCCCGAAAGCCGATTTTAAATAGAGTGTGGCAGGTCTTCTGACTTCCTCGCGGCAGGCGCCTTCCCGTTCTTAACAGTGGCATAAAGGCCTACAGCATTTGCTTTAGCAGAGGTTACAGCTGCGGGTACAGTTGCAGATTTACACTACATTCCCTTTTCGTCTTGATTTGTCTTGCCCGACTAAATCAAGAACCAAAACTCTAGGACAAAACTAGACTAAAGGATGAGATTCGTTTTGTTTTATTTTCCACATAATTAATCGAAACAAAATCAGGTCTATCGATGGTTTTCCACAGCAGCTCATTGATGGATGTAACTTGCTTAACCATTTAAATGAAGCTAAAAATCTTTTGTTTGCTCGCTGCAGTTTGTGTCGCACCACTCAGAGCACAAAATAAACAGGTATATGATTTACGGCGTTGTATTGAAACGGCAATTGAAAACAACATTGATATTCAATTGAGCGAGCTGAACGTTGAAAATGCGGACATCTCATATCGCCAATCATTACTGAATATGGCGCCAAATCTTTCAGCTAACGGTGGACAGTTTTATCAAAGTGGTCGTAGTATTGACCGTTTCAGTAATCAATTCGTACAAAAGACGGTAGGTAACAGTTCTGCACAGCTTCAAAGTAACTGGTTACTATATGCTGGTGGTTCTATAAGAAACACCATCAAACAGAGAAAAAAAACTCTCGAAGCGGCTCACCTTGACTACCAACAAGTACAACAGAATATTGCTTTAAATGTAGTTCTGACCTATTTACAATGCCAACAAAACAAAGAATCTTGGGCCGCGCAACAATCGAATACACAAAATGCAGTAAGAGAAACAAAACGCATCGAGAAGCTATACAAAGCTGGGGCTTCCAATCAAGGTGCCTTATTAGCTGCACAAGCGCAAGAAGCCCAAGCAACATCTTTGGAGGTTCAATCGAAAAACCAGTATTTGAATTCAATTTTATCCCTTAAAAACTTGATGCGATTGGATCACACGGAAATGCTTCAACTTGCTGATATGACAACGGCGGTACCCGAATATGTTGAATTCCCTATTGAAGTGAATGAGTTAATTGACTCGGCCCTTAGTCACAGGCCAGATTATCAAGCCTCTAGCAAGCGTAGTGAATCTATGTTGTATGCACTGAAAGCGGCTAAAGGCGCATTACAACCTACATTGTCTGTGGGGGCTAACTTGAGCACGGTATATTCCGATAACGCCATTGAAATCACCGGGGCTCAAATCAGCGGCACCCAGCCCATCGGTTTTGTTCAGGGATCGGGAGATATCGTAGAAGCACCCACCTTTGATTATAGTACCCAAACCATAGGATTTGGAACTCAAATGCGGGACAACTTTGGACAGAGTTTTGGGGCTACTCTATCGGTGCCCATTTTCAATCGATTACAAACTCAAACCAATATCGCACAATCACGATTGGCTCTAATCCAAAGTAAATGGAACCAAAAACAAATCAAACAAGCCGTGATCAACGATGTGGTAAACGCCCAACAAACCTTTAATTCGGCTGCCACGAATTACCAAGCCTTAAGAAGTAACTATGAGGCCCAATCCAAAAATTTAGACTTCGTGCAAAAACAGTTCAATTTGGGGCAAGTTAGCTTTTACGAGGTTCAACAGACAAAAAATCAAGAACGACAAGCATATCAACAAATGCTTTCAGCGAAATACGAAGCGGCAT
>VMCP01000162.1 GCA_008081305.1 Bacteroidota bacterium
ATTGGCACGGGTCTGCAAATCCTCTCGATGTTTGTCATTATTAACCAAAGCACTGCTTATTTCTTTTACATTAGTGCCATTCTTTATGGAATTGGTCAAGGTTTTAACGCCCCTAGTTTATTTGCATGGGCCAGCGATGTTGCATCCAAAGAAAATAGAGGGAAATCATTATCCACCCTTTTTATTACGCTTGAATTGGGGATTATTTTTGGAGGCCTGGGGTCTGGTTATCTCCTAACCAAAATCAATCTTGGGTATTCCTCTGTATTTACAATGAACCTCGTGGCTTTTGCCTTAGCTTTTGCCTTGAGCATTTACTATATCAGAAGTAAACAACCTATCGTTACTGATATTTAAAGTGCCTTAGGATCCAGAGAACATCATTGAGCCATTTTGAATAGATGTTATATGAGCCGTAAATATGGTAGATGAACTCTTTTTCATTTTCAGGATACCTTCCGTTTTTGCGGTAAAAAGACCCCTCCATATACTCGATATAATATTTGAAATCAAGCATTCCATCATACCAATGCTCATAAACGGCGTAATAATCGTTCCCCATGCGTTTGACAGTTGATTTTCGCTTGTAAGGGTAACGCATCCCAACCAAGTTGTAATAGGCCTTCGCATAATACGAATTTTGCCCATCGTTTCCACTCTCTTCTATCTTGATGGTCGTATACATCTTAGCCCATTTACCAATCACGGTTTTAGCAACCGTATGAAGATCGCGAACTTTGGGTATGGTATACAAGTGCAACTTAAGAGAGTCAACGTATAAAAAGCTATCCTTAATTTTCACGTGATTCCCTTCTTTTGGAAGACCATACACTCTTTTGGGTTGCATATCTAGCTTCGCAGCAAACGATAGTATAACCGTTGTTAATATTATCATTCCGATATGTGTACTGTATTTTTTCAAATCCTGGTTACCACTGCTCCTATTTTCGACGCTATTTCACTCTTTTTGCGTATCAACTCGTTCAAAAAGTCAAGAACCTCCGTTTCGTCATACTCTTCATCGCCGAGCATTTTTTGATGTTCTATGATCAACTCCTCAATCTTGGTTCTTCTTAAATGTAAAAATAGATCGTATATCTCGTTTTTGTAGTTTTCACTGCGGGTTGTTACCGAGATCATGTTCTTCTCAAAAGCTTTGGATAGTTCATGTTCCTCAGACAAAATATTTGCAGCAAAGCTGGAAATCTCCACTGTCGGATCGGCAATGAGTTCTTTTATGGTTACCCATTCTGGCCTTTCTGAATGAATTTCCATTAAACGATCCATGATTTTCGCGTATGTTGGATCTTTGAACTTAATGACTTGGTCTTGTTCAAATTCTTCAACAACAAAATCGATGATACGATTGTCCTCATCAAATTCCATTCCACCGAATTTCAATACAAATTCCAAAATCGCTTTCTCTTGATGTTTATCATTCAGCGCATACTCAACGATACTGGATCCTTTGTTAGCAAGTTTACTCGCATCCGATATCAGATTATCAACTTCTCGAAGAACTTTTCTTTCTTGGGTTCTGGTCTTTTTATGTAGGATTTTACTTACCTCTGTACGGAGTAGGTCCACTTCTGTTTGACTGATAGATTCTAGCTCCTGAAGCAAGGCATCGCGCTTTAATCCATCGTTTATCAAAGATATTGATTGAAGAATATCTCTTAGGGCTTCTGATCGTTTTATCGGATCTGAACCTGCTTCCTCAAACAACATGTTTGCTTTAAATACGATAAAATTCTGTTCGTTGTTTTTTAGAAACTCCTTAAATCCTTCTGGGCCAAGTTGCTTGCAATAGGAGTCGGGGTCTTCGCCTTCAGGCATAGTAACCACACGTACATTCAAACCTCCTTCAAGTAATAAATCAACCCCTCTTAAGGATGCTTTTATTCCTGCCTTATCACCGTCATAAACAGCCGTAGCATTCTCTGAAAAACGCTTGATAAGCTTAATTTGACCTGGTGTCAAGGCTGTTCCACTACTAGCAACCGCATTTTTAATACCGGCTTGATGTAGGGTCATTACATCCGTATAACCTTCCATCAGTAAGGAATAATCTTCCGCTCGAATGGCATTTTTCGCTTTATCCGTGGCAAATAAGAAATCACTTTTCTTGTAGAGACTGGTTTCGGGAGAGTTTACGTATTTTGGAGCCTTATCCACTTTGCCCATGATTCTACCGGCAAAACCAACCACTCTACCGCTAACAGACACCAACGGAAATATCACTCGATTTCTAAAAAGATCATATATCTTTCCATCGCTATCGCGCTTTTTGATTAGACCTGCGTTCAGGAGTAACTCATCTGAGTATCCTGCTTTTTTTGCATGATTATAAAATGCTTCCCAAGATTGAGGGGAATACCCCAAACGCCATTCTTTAATTGTTTCTGTGGTGTAACCACGCTCTTTGAAATAAGGTAATGCAACCGTTTGACCTTCTTCGGTATTGTGAAGTTGACTTTCAAAAAAAGTCAAGGCAAACTCATTCAAGGCTTGTAAACTTTCCTTTTGGCGTTGCTGCTCCATGGCCTCCTCGCCTTTTGGCCCCTCCGACTCCATGAGCGTAATCCCATATCGTTTTGCCAGATCTCTTGCAGCCTCTACAAAGGTCATTTGTTCCATTTCCATGAGAAACTGAATAGAGTTACCCCCTTTTTGACAACCAAAGCACTTGTATATATTCAGGCTTGGTGTCACCACAAAACTTGGGGTTTTTTCATCATGAAATGGGCAATTCCCTTTAAATCTTGAACCTGATCGCTTCAGCTTCACATAGTCCCCTACCAAATCATCAATTGGTACGGTGTCAAGGATTTGCTGTATCGAGTGAGGATGAATCATGATGGATGAATAAATCAAAGATAACAAGGTGGATTACTTAGAAGCAATATAATTATCGAGTTGTGGTTAACTTTGTAATAACAAATGAAAATCGATAAGTCCTATTTTCTTGATAAAGCCAAAGCATTACACGGCGATCTCATTGACATAAGAAGAAACATCCATTCAAACCCAGAGTTATCATTTGAGGAATATGAAACTCAAAAAATCATAGAAGATTATCTCCAAAATAAGCTTGGACTTGAAACACAGCGCATGGCAAATACAGGAGTTGTGGCTTTGATCAAAGGCAACAATCCAGATTCTAGATGTATCGGAATGAGAGCGGACATGGATGCCCTTCCCATTGTTGAAGTAAACGATGGACGCCCATACCGTAGTAAGAAAGAGGGTATTATGCATGCTTGTGGGCACGATGTTCATAGCACATCATTACTGGGAGCCGCGACTTTGTTGAATGAAATCAAAGATTCATTTGAAGGGACCGTTAAGCTTGTTTTTCAACCAGGTGAGGAGCGACTTCCGGGTGGAGCTTCACTCATGATTAAAGACGGTGTATTAGAAAACCCGAAAGTGGATTGTATGGTTGGTCAACATGTCATGCCGTTAATCGATACGGGAAAAATTGGGTTCCGCAAGGGGCTGTATATGGCGAGCACAGATGAAATCTTTATAACTGTCAAAGGAAAAGGTGGTCATGGCGCCATCCCAAACCTTGCGGTTGATAGTGTTCTAATGGCTTCCCAAATAGTGGTTGCGCTCCAACAGATCGTATCAAGAAATCAAA
>VMCP01000178.1 GCA_008081305.1 Bacteroidota bacterium
GTTTGCAGATGAGGAAATCTTCATGGGTCCAATTTCAAAACTCGCAGACAATCAATTTGCGGTGATTCCAGATTTCATTGCCAACTGCGGAATGGCACGGGTGTTTGGTTATCTAATGAGCAAAGATGCACAAGTGAAAGACACGGAGATCTTCAAAGACGTTAGTAAAATAATTGCGGGCGCTATTGCTCGAGTGCACCAGTTTAATCCTAAATCAACCGGCATTTCGGCAAAAGCCTTGGAAATGTCTTTAACCGACTTAGTAAAACAACATGACTAAACATATTATCGATCGCTTTTGCGATTATGCAAGAATAGATACTCAAAGCGATCCAGAATCAACCACATTTCCAAGTACGGAAAAGCAAAAAGATTTGAGCCGTTTATTGGTTCAAGAATTATTGGATTTAGGCCTCGAGGATGCCCATTTAGATGAGCATGGCTATGTTTACGCAACTTTAAAGTCGAACGTTAACCGTGAAGTTCCTGTGATATGTTTCTGTGCGCATGTGGATACCTCTCCTGATTGCACGGGCGCTAACGTAAAACCCATTGTTCACCGCAACTATGATGGTTCTGATTTGGTGTTACCCGATGATCCATCGCAGGTGATTAAACCGTCTGAACATTCGTATTTAAAGGAAAAGATTGGTGAGGATATCATCACGGCTTCTGGAACAACCTTGTTGGGTGCCGATGATAAGGCTGGTGTGGCCGTTATCATGGATTACGTTCAACACATGGTAGCAAACCCAGAATTACCGCACGGTGATATTCGAATTTTATTTACCCCAGATGAGGAAATAGGTCGAGGAGTAGATCACGTGAACATCGAAAAATTAGGTGCTCAAGTGGGTTATACCTTAGATGCTGGTAAGCGTGGGGCCTATGAAGACGAAACCTTTTCAGCTGATGGAGCTACAGTAAACTTTTATGGAGTTTCGGCTCACCCAGGATATGCTAAGGACAAATTAGTGAATGCTTTGAAGATTGCAGGTGATTTTTTAAATCGATTACCCAAAGATTCGTTTTCTCCTGAAACCACTTCCGGTAGAGAGGGGTTTGTTCACCCCGTAACGATGGGGGGTGTTGCTGAGCACGCTTGGGTTAAGTTTATTGTACGTGATTTTAATACTGCAAAATTAGCTGAATACGAAGAACGTTTGAAAGGCTTTATGAACGATACCGTTGTTGATTACCCAGGAGCTAGAGCCGATATACAGGTGGAGGAACAGTACCGAAATATGAAAGAAGTTATTGAACTTACTCCAGAGATTTCACAGTATGCCATTGAGTCTATTGAGCGCGCCGGAATTGAGCCTCGATTAAGCAGCGCACGTGGCGGTACCGATGGTTCACGTTTGAGCTTTATGGGATTGCCCTGTCCGAATATCTTTACGGGTGAAATGGCATTCCATGGCAAACACGAATACGTGAGTGTTCAAGACATGGAGAAAGCCGTTGAAGTATTGGTGAACTTATCTGAAAAGTGGGCTAACCACTAAGCCAATTGCCCTATATGCTTTAGGTGCAAAAGATGTGATCGAATGGCTTCAAAGAAGTTCGGGATCTCATTGTACTTTACGTTGAAATCGTGACAGGTTCTCTTTACGATTTCATTGAGTTTAGGGTAATGTATGTGACTGATTTTCGGGAATAGATGGTGTTCAACCTGGAAGTTGAGACCTCCTAAAGCCCAAGTCAAAAACTTACTTTTAGTACTAAAATTAGAGGTGGTGTTGATCTGGTGAGTCGCCCAGTCATCTTGCACGCGAATGGCATCCAATGTGGTTTGAGCATTTTCAGCATCCGCCTTGTCTGTTACAAAGTGAATGTCTTCAACTACGTGTGCGAGCTGGAATACCACAGTGATACAAATGCCAGTTATGATTCCTGTGAGGAAAAAACCTATGAAGGCGATTTTAAATCCAAATACATAAGCTGGAGCAAATAGAAAAATCATCAAATAAGCAATCTTACTAATCCAAAAAGTGAGGTGATCCTTCCAAGTAAATGCCGTTTTGAATGGGCGATCAATTACCTTACCCGAGAAATACTTTTTGAAGTCCTGGAAAAATACCCATGCCAAATAAGCGATGGTGTATAATGGTAAACCATAAATATGTTGATACTTATGGAACCAGTATTTCTTCTTAGAAGTATTTACTCTCAAGATGGGCCATAAATCAATATCATCATCGACACCTTCAATGTTGGTAAAGCTGTGGTGTACCACGTTATGCTTTTCTGCCCATAAAAATGCGTTACCACCAAGTAGATTGAGTGACTTTGCCATTAGTTTGTTTACCCATTGGTGTTTAGAATAACTACCATGTGCACCATCGTGCATGACGTTAAATCCAATGCCTGCAAACCATAAACCCAAGGTAGAATAGAGCAAATAAACCCATGCGCTACCTTCAGGAACAAGGAATATTGCCAAATAGTTGGTAGATAAACCAAGACCTAAAATGATGGTTTTCCAGTAGAGTTTCCAGTTACCAGTAGGACTAATATTATTCTCTTCAAAGTATTCATTTATACGGCTTCGAAGAGTTGAGAAGAACTCCGCATTTTTGCCCTCAAATCTTATAGGTGTCATAAATCGTTACATACAAATGTAGGTAGTATGCTTAACTTCTGCCAATGAAGTGAAGAGTTAATGGCAATTGGTGTAACAAAGAAAAAGGTAATAGCAGAAAGAAAGTTCGGAATTATTATTTGCTTTTGTTTCTCGTGCTGATCTTTAAAGGCAGATATAATGGGCAGGTTTGAACTACGGAAGTGAGTATAAAAATAACCGCTAGAATTGACATTATCCATACCCACATTCCGGTGAAATATCCTGTAAAAAGAAGTCCACCAAGTATGAGTGCAACAGAGAATCTAATGCCTCTGTCTATGGTTCCCATGTTTTTTGTAATTGCCAATTTTAAAAAAATAAGCGTCGAAATTAAACAAAGTTGGTTAAGAAGCAAAAGGAATTAATACCTTGCGGCCTATTTATCATATTATCAATTAAGATGTTGTTTCTGTTTTTCTTGAGCTTCTTGTATTAATTTTTCACTTTCGTTCCTTGCAGCACTTTCTATAGCGTCAGCCTTCTTGTTTGCTTCTGTTTCGATTTGCGAGGCTTTTTTGTAGCCCTCTTTTTTTAGTCGGTCAATCTTTTGGTTGCTCTTCTTTCTTAACGCTTTGGCTGCCTTCTCGGCCGCGAGTCTTTCAATTGGGTTTTTGGCTGCCTCGATCATCTTTCCAATCTTCTTATCGGTTTCCTCTCTGCTTAGATCCATTAAACGATCGGTTTCCGCTCGTTGTCGGTCGGCTGCTTCACGACCTTTATCTCGAATAACTTGTGCTTTTTCTGCAGCGGCATTCCTCAATTTTTCTGCTTTTTGTTCAGCTTTTTCAATGAGGTTGTCGCTGATTTCCTTTGCCTCTTTTTTTACCTTTTCTACTGCTTTTTCCTTGTATTCTTCAACTACTTGAAGTCCGAGTTTTTTCCAATCAATGCTTAATTTAGGAGAAGTGGTAGTCCCGGTAATTCTCATCGGTACCGCTTTTCCTTGGGTGTAAAAATGTCCGTTGAAATCTAAATTCTGATCGAGGTCTACACCACCTGTAAACGCCATATTTG
>VMCP01000144.1 GCA_008081305.1 Bacteroidota bacterium
GTGACCAGAAAGCTGAATATTTCTACTTGTTTCATTGATTTCATAGCTTAGCTCACTATTAGATGCCAAGGTTACTTCGGTTCCGTCTGGTAGCTCAATTAAACGAGTTTCGCCAGAACGTGTATTCTCTGTAACTGAAATGATGGGTGTTGTAACCGTAGGTTGAAAAAAGAAATAACCCGATAGTGCAAACAGTGCTAGTACGGCAGCATAAGATAATAATCTGCGGTAAGTTATACTCAGACCAGTATTGTGTTTTGTTGATTCTACTTCAATTTGTGCCTTTAATTTATCCCATGCTGTATCGTTCCCAGCCGACTCAGATGGAACATAGTTTTTTGACATCTCCCACAAGTCCGAGAATTCGTCGTTTTTATTGTAATGATCGTTTTGACTCATGGTTATGGGTGGGTTGAAACTAAAACAGGTTCTTGGTTCATGGCCTCTACTTGTTGCTGGATTAAAGCCACGGTAGAAACAAATTGTGGATTCTGCTGTAACCATTCTTGCATGATTTGTTCTTCATCATGCTCCATAAGTCCAGCAGCAAATTTGGTAATTAAGTTAGATTCAAGTTGTTCTTTCATCTTGGGTTTTTGTGTCGACAGTTACATAGACACCGGTTTTATGGGTATCCCCCAAAAAAAATCAGAAAAAAGATTATTTTCTCCTAAGGTACACGTTTTCAATAGCTTTGGTAACCATTTTGCCTTCGTGTATGGGGGTGTTTGGGTGAGATTTTTCATTCAATGTTTCCCATACATTGTGGATGACATGGACATGGTTGGATGCACTTCCCTCATACCCCTGATATAGATTAGGAGGAGGTGCAGGAGAAAGCGTTGGCATTTCGTAGTTTTCTATATGGCAGTAGCGTACTTCGTTCATATACTGACCGGAAATCTCGATACTCCCTTTTTCACCAATCAGTTGGATGCTACTCTTGAAATTTTTGTCCCAAACCGATGTGGTATAATGAAAACTACCTTGTTTTACCGCCTCTGTTTCAAATTGGAAGCTACCGCTATCCTCAAATTCTGTGTTGGGGTGATTGTGATTAAAGAATCGAGCATCTTGGATTGTTAATTCTCCAAATAGCCAATAAAGCATATCTACAAAATGCGAAAATTGGGTGTATAATGGACCACCATCTAAGTCTAAAGATCCGTGCCAGCTATCACCGCAGTAATAGCGATCATCACGATTCCAAGCACAATCAACATGAACGGAAAATAATTCTCCTAAATATTGGTTGTCAATGACTTCCTTCAGCCAAACTGAAACAGGGGAATACCGGTTTTGCATTACACAGAATATGTGTAGACCCTGATTTTTTGCCAATATTTCCAACTCTTCAGCTTCAGAATGTAATAGGGTTACCGGTTTTTCAATAACTACGCTCTTGCCCGCGGATAGGCACTGTTTTGCAATACTAAAATGAGTTCCATTTGGTGTACATACATGGACAACCACCAAATCACGTTCATTCAAGAAATCGCTAATTGACGGGAATGCGTAGGTTTTAGGCCTCTTGGCTTTTGGGTTGATATCAAAAAAACCAATCAAATTCAGACCCGGGTGACGGATGATTTCTTCGGCGTGTCTGTTGCCAATTCTACCCATTCCGATAATACCGGCACCTATTTGTTTGGTCATGTTTCAGCAAAAATGCGAAACTTTTCAAACTTGTGGTTATCCTGACCGATTAAAATGTTGGAAAAAGTCGGTCTTGGAGGTAATTTGCATGTGGAATGGGAAAGGAAAAGATTCTTATTATCGGAGCCTCCGGACAATTGGGTACGGAGTTAGTAGAAGCCTTGAGAAATATTTACGGAGCTAGTTCTGTTGTTGCATCGGATATTCGAAAAAGTGATAACCCAGTTTTTGAAACAGGCCCTTTTGAAACATTGGATATATTAGATCTTGCAAAATGGAAAGATATTCTTCAGAGACATCAGCCAACCCAAGTATATCACTTGGCGGCGCTATTGAGTGCAACGGCTGAGCAGAATCCTGAGTTTGCATGGAAGCTTAACATGCAAGGTTTGTTTCATGTTCTCGATGCAGCCAGAGAAGAAGGCAGTAGCATAGGCCGTGTATATTGGCCAAGTTCAATCGCTGCATTTGGTCCAAATACACCACGTTTTGAAACTCCACAATATGGGCCAATGGACCCAACTACAGTTTATGGAATCAGTAAATATGCGGGAGAATTGTACATTCAATACTATTTCCAACGTTATGGGGTCGATACCAGAAGTTTAAGGTACCCTGGATTGATTGGTCATAAGAGCGATCCCGGCGGAGGTACAACAGATTATGCGGTGGGTATCTACCATGATGCATTGAAAGGCGAAGTTCATGATTGTTTTTTGAAGGAAGGTACCATTCTTCCCATGTTGTACATGCCGGATGCAGTAAAGGCAACATTGGATGTGATGCATGCTGACCCAGAAAAGATAAAAATGCGTATGAGCTATAATTTAGCAGGAATGAGTTTTGCTCCTGAGGAAATTGCCGATAGCATTAAGGAACACATTCCTGATTTTCAGATTACCTATAATCCTGACTATCGACAAGCGATTGCTGATACATGGCCTGCCGTTATAGATGATTCACTTGCTAGAGAACATTGGGGTTGGAAGCCAGCGTATGACCTAGCGGCAATGACAAAGGATATGCTAGAAAATATTGCTCCTCGATACTCATAATTCGCTAAAAATCAACCTTACTTATTATTTGTTATAAAGATGCTATCCCTATCGCCTCGCCAATGAGTGTGGTAGTAGTTGATCGTGTGATTTTCACCTTAACTAGATCACCAATTTTATAATTCCCTTTTGGAAATACAACCACATTATTGGTGTCGTTGCGACCCATCCAATCTTGATCACTCTTTTTGCTATTGCCTTCGATAAGTACTTCACAAACCATTCCTACTCGGTCTTGATTCTTTTGGTGACTCATTTTATGTTGCACCGCAATGATTTCTTGAAGCCTTCTTTTCTTCACTTCTTCAGGTACATCGTCTTCGAACTTTTTTGCGGCTGGTGTTCCTGGCCGTTCGCTGTAGGTGTACATGTAACTAAAGTCAAATTTTGACCATTCCATCAGCGTGAGGGTATCTTGATGTTCTTCTTCGGTCTCTGTGCAAAAACCAGCAATGATATCACATGAAATTCCGCAGTCAGGGATGATATTTCGAATCATCTCAATTTTACTCATATACCATTCGCGGGAATAATTCCTACTCATGATATCGAGTACACGGCTATTACCACTTTGTGCAGGTAGATGGATGTAGTTGCAAACGTTTTTATATTTGGCCATGGTATGTACCACTTTTTCTGTGATATCTCTTGGGTGGCTTGTACTGTAACGTATGCGCATGTTGGGTACAGCGAGTGCTACTTTTTCTAAAAGGTCAGCAAAATCTACCGAGCTTTCCTGTTGTTCGGGGGTGAGTTTTTTGAATTCTTTCTTAGGTCCCCCGCCGAACCATAGATAGCTGTCAACATTCTGGCCTAGTAAAGTGATTTCTTTATATCCTTCTTTTTGAAGCTCCTTGGCTTCGTTGATAATACTTTCAGGATCTCGACTTCTTTCTCTACCTCTGGTGAAA
>VMCP01000098.1 GCA_008081305.1 Bacteroidota bacterium
CGATTAATAAAAGAAAAGCCGTTAACAGGTGTTGGGTCGAATGCATTCTTCCCCAAGCTTATGGGTGAATACGAGGAAATGGGTTCAACATTAAGACCGAGTAACTGGATTGGGCCGCATAATCAATGGTTACAATGGGCGGCAGAACATGGGTTAATCGCACTCTTCTTCGGATTATTGTTAATGGGAATGCAATTGTTTTATTGGCAAGAACAAGTGATTCGTATACTATGGGTTTTGGTATTGGGTATGGCCTCTATATTTGAGAGTATCGTCGAACGACAAGCAGGGGTTTTGGCAATTGTTGTATTCACGGTATTACTGACGTCTATTTCCCTAAAAGAAAAAACAGTAAAAGTTTCAGGTAGTGTGGCGAATTAATCCTTTTTGACTATATTTGCAACCCCAAAAACTATGTCAAGAGTTTGTGATTTAACCGGAAAAAAGGCCTTAAAGGGAAATCGCGTTTCTCACTCGAATAAGAAAACTAAGCGTAGATTTTATCCAAATCTACAAACCAAGAAGTTCTTTATCGAGGAAACCGGTGAGTATATTACTTTGAAGGTAAGTGCTTCTACCATTAAGACCATCGATAAAAAAGGCATTACTGCTTGTTTGGATAACTTATTTAAAAAAGGTAAAATCTAATGGCAAAAAAAGGTAATCGCGTACAAGTAATCCTTGAATGCACAGAGCAAAAGGGTAGTGGTGTTCCAGGTATGAGCCGATACATCACCACCAAGAACAAGAAGAATACGCCAGAACGTATTGAGTTAAAGAAGTATAACCCGTACATGCGTAAGGTTACGTTACATAAAGAAATTAAGTAATGGCAAAAAAGGTAGTAGCAACACTTAAAAAAGAGGGCGGCGTAGAGATGGTAAAAGTCATCCGCACCGTTAAATCACCAAAATCAGGTGCTTACACTTTCCGCGAAGAAATCGTAACAGCAGATCGTGTAAAAGACGTTTTGGCAAAGAAATAAAAAACGAATTATACAATTCAAAGCCCCTTATTGGGGCTTTTTTTGTTAATAAAGAGAAGGTCCTATGTTTAGTTGGTTCAAGAAAAAATCCAAAGCCACTCCGGAAGAAGCAGATGCAACCCGTAAGGCGCTTACCAAAACGAGAAGCAGCCTGCTCAATCGTATCGGTTTAGTTTTAACAGGCAAAAGTAAGATTGATGCCGATGTATTGGAAGAGCTTGAGGAAGCATTGCTATTAAGCGATGTTGGAATGGATACAACTGAAACGATTATTGAATCATTGAAAAACCGAGCTCAAAACATTGGATTTGAATCTTCTGAAGATGTAAATCGTTGGCTCGCTGAAATTGTGGATGAATTAATGCCTGAAATTCAGTTACCTGTAGCGTCAAATTTTGAATTGCATGAACATAAGAAGCCGTATGTAATTCTTGTGGTGGGAGTGAATGGAGTGGGTAAAACAACGACCATTGGAAAGATGGCTCATCAATATGCCCAACAAGGCAAAAAAGTAATCTTGGGTGCGGCTGATACGTTCCGAGCAGCTGCAGTAGATCAATTGAACATATGGAAAAATCGTGCCGGAGTTGAAATCGTGAGCCATGGTATGAACGCCGACCCAGCAGCAGTAGCATATGACGCCGTTAAGACTGGTGTTGAACAGAATGCCGATGTGGTCATTATCGATACCGCTGGGCGTTTGCACAATAAAGTGGGACTCATGAACGAGCTTGCTAAAATCAAACGTGTCGTTCAGAAATTCAAAGAAGATGCTCCCGATGAAATTTTACTCGTTGTGGATGCAACCACTGGTCAAAATGCTTTTGAACAAGCACGTGCGTTTACCGAAGCTACAAAAGTGAACGCTCTCGCCGTGACTAAATTAGACGGAACAGCAAAAGGAGGTGTCGTTATTGGGGTCAGCCATGCACATGGGATTCCAGTGAAGTACATGGGTCTTGGTGAACAAGCAGAAGACCTTAAATTATTTGATAAACCAGCATTTATATCTTCAATTTTCTCAGCATGAGAACCAAATCACATAAAAACCCTAAAGTCAACGTAGTTACATTAGGATGTAGCAAAAACACGGTAGATTCTGAAGTGCTAATGGGTCAACTAAAGGCCAATGAATTTCAGGTCGAGCATGAGAGTGCTAAAGATGATGCCGATGTTGTCATTGTTAATACCTGCGGTTTTATCGAAAATGCAAAACAAGAGAGTATCGATACCATCTTGAGATTTGCAGAGGCAAAAGAGGAAGGACAATTAGAAAAACTTATCGTTACCGGTTGTCTTTCGCATAGATATAAAGAAGAATTAAAGTCAGAGATACCACAAGTAGATGATTGGTTTGGCACCCTAGATATGCCCCATTTATTAAGAAGTATGGGAGCTGATTATAAGCACCAGTTGCTTGGAGAAAGACTACAAACGACTCCGAGACATTATGCTTATCAAAAAATTTCAGAGGGATGCAATCGACCATGCTCATTCTGCGCCATTCCCCTTATGCGCGGTGGTCATGTTTCTAAGCCCATTGAAGACTTGGTTACCGAAGCCAAACACTTGGTAAAAAACGGTACCAAAGAAATTATGCTCATCGCCCAAGACTCAACATACTATGGTCTGGATCTTTATGGGGAAAGGAAATTGGCTGATTTAATGAAATCTCTAAGTGATGTAGAGGGCTTAGATTGGATTCGTTTACACTATGCTTACCCATCCCAATTCCCCATGGATGTGCTGAAAGTCATTGCGGAGAGAGAGAATATTTGTAATTACTTAGATATGCCGGTTCAGCATATGACTGATCGTGTACTGAAGAGTATGCGTCGGGGAATTACAAAAAGGCGTACACTCGAATTATTGGGCCAAATAAGAGAAGAAGTTCCGGGGATTTCATTGAGAACTACGATTTTAGTTGGACATCCTGGAGAAGAAGAGGAGGATGTTCAAGAACTCCTTGAATCACTCAGAGAGGTGAAATTTGAACGATTGGGTGTATTTACCTACTCTCATGAGGATAATACCCATGCACACACCCTAGAAGATATTATTCCAGAGGAGGAAAAGCAAGAGAGAGCAAATCGTGTCATGGAACAACAAATGGATATTAGTTGGGCCTTTAATCAATCACTTGTAGGTACTGAACAAAAAGTCCTTTTTGATCGATTAGATGGGGATTCCTTCGTGGGTCGAACACAATATGATTCCCCTGAAGTAGATAATGAGGTTTGGGTTCCTGCCAAGGATCAGTATATTAGAATTGGTGATTTTGCCCAAGTGAAAATCACCGAGGCGACTCATTATGACCTGAAGGGAACACTTGTTTAATGCATTACGATTTTCAACATACTCCTAATGGGCTAAGATCAAAAAATCTCGAGCGTGCCTTAAAAGCGCCTTCCGAAATATATCCCATTGGGCATGAAGTTGAATTAAATGAAGAGTTCTTAATTAAGAAATCCAAAGAGTTTGGACATGAACAACGATGTGTTAGTTCACAAGTTATTCAAGAACAAATAGGCGATAATGCCCAGGCCAAACAATTAGAGAACATCACTAAACTGCGCGACGCTGATTCACTGACAATCAC
>VMCP01000066.1 GCA_008081305.1 Bacteroidota bacterium
AGAGAGTTAGTAAAAGGAACAAAATCTATTATATGCCTTGCATATAATTACTTCCCAAATCAACTTCCCGATACCACCGACCCCAAAATTGCCAAGTACGCCTGGGGAGAAGACTATCATCGAGTTGTAAAAGATAAATGTTACGAGCTAGTCGATTGGATTAAATCCCAACATCCTACGGTTCATTCCCGAGTATTTGTTGACTCTGCGCCCGTTATGGAAAGACAGTGGGCGCAAAAAGCAGGCATCGGATGGATTGGAAAAAACAGCTTGCTTCTTCGTAAAGGCGTGGGTAGTAATTTCTTTCTTGCCGAAATATTTCTAGATTTAGAATTGAATAATAGCGAACCCTATTCGACACAACACTGTGGAGATTGCACGGCTTGTATCGATGCTTGTCCCACTCAAGCTATCGTTCAAGATGGTGTTATTGACTCTAACAAATGCATCTCTTACTTGACCATCGAAAAACGGAGTGAACTCAATCCTCAAGAAAAAGAGATGTTAAATGACTGGGTCTTTGGCTGTGATGTTTGCCAAGATGTGTGTCCATGGAATCGATTCTCTCAACCGCATCAAGAACCTCGATTTACTCCATACTTTTCTAAGAATCGAGATCTTAACTGGGTTGAAATGAATGAAGAACAATTCAAAGAGATTTTTGGGGAAAGTCCGCTTACGAGAATGGGATTCGAAAAGTTTAAACAGCTGTATTTATTTCAGCAAGGGAAAGCTTAGGGTAAAAGTAGTACCCACATCCATCGTAGAGTTAAACGTGATGGTACCACCAAATTGATTCACTATTTTCTTGGAAATCGCCAATCCGAGGCCCATACCACTATTCTTGGTTGAGAAGTTAGGACTGAATATCTTTTTGTAGAGTTCTTCGGGTATACCCTTTCCATTATCTACAACCTGAATGACCACTTTAGCATCTTTGATTTCAGCGAGCACCTTAACCTGTGCTACTCTATTGTCGGGAATGGCTTGTAATGCGTTTTTAAATAGGTTGTTGAATACCCTACCCAATTGATGAGGATCGGCATTGATCCATATTTCCGAATCAGGAAGATCCATCGTAATTTGCTGACCCATTTCTCTTTCCATTAATAACTTAGCATCCGTCAACACCAATTTAAAATCTATCACTTCTATTTTGGGTTCTGGCATTTTTGCGAATGAGGAAAATTCCTCTGCCATGGTACTCAAACTATCAATTTGGCGAATCAACAATTGTATTGTTTTAGTAATCTTCTCCTTGATGTTGTCATCGTTACGTTGGATTGAATATTCCAAATGCTGTAAAGACAAACGCATGGGAGTTAGAGGGTTTTTGATTTCATGTGCAACCTGCTTTGCCATTTCCCTCCATGCACCTTGACGTTCTACTTCGGATAGTTTATTAACACTATCATCCAGTGCATCAATCATTTTGTTGTATTCCCTAACCAATAAACCAATTTCATCGTTTCGATACCATGCAATTGGTTCATGTTTTTCACCTAATTTCATATGAGAGAGTTCATCACGAATATGGAGTAAGGGTTGGGTTATTCGTTTTGATATAATCGCCGTAACCAAAAACACCAATAGAAATACAAGAATAAATAAGTTCAAGATGGTCACCGTGTAATCAGAAATATCTCTGTACAAGTCAACGCGGTTAGAAAAGTAAGGAAGATTGAGAAAGCCTCTTACCTCTAAATCGTTATCTGTAATAATTGTATATGCTGAGATATAGGTTAAATCCGATATTCTCTCCTCACCAATCACACTAGATGACTCACCTTTGGTAAGTTGATTATACATGATAGGATTCATGTATTTTGAGCGGAACCTTTCATTGTATAATCGGGGGTTAGTGGAAACAATCAAATACCCCTTTTCATCATAAATATTAATATCGGTTTGAAAGGACTCTGCGAGATTATATATCAAACCAACTTGATTCTGATTAACCAAGGCGTTTAAGTTACTCTGCCCAGAAATACGATTAGCGATTTGATTGGTAGTATTCAATAATTTCTGCTCTTGCTTTTTGGCATTATTAATCGTGAAATAATTGACCGTAAAATAGAGTACCAAACCAAAAATCAATACCAGTAGCCAGATAATGTACACCTGTAAACGTCGAGAAATAAACCATGTCTCGCGCTGAAAACTTGAGGAGAACAATAAATTATTATCAGTAGAATGTATTCGCTGCCAATATTTTGGGTTTACTTTTAGCTTCCAACGTCCTTCAAGCCACATAAAAGAGTTTAACAATACCGCCAACAACAATCCAAAAAGCACCATTAATGTAAATTGAATAGAGCTCACCAACCAACTCTGTTTAGGCTTAGTAACCACCACTAAATTGCCGTAAGCATCTTCAGTAATGTTGTGATGATACTCGGGCTCCGTATATGAATAATCACCCTGAAGTTTGGTTGGCCAATTATAAATTCTATTGTAATCGTACTCGCCAAAATGCTTAGAAAGCCTTTTTCCGCTATAAATGGCATACGAATAATTGTTGCGGTGTAACAAATCTTTTTCCTTTGAATTTGTTAATACATCTGATAATCTACCGTTCAATGCTTCCCCTGTGGGTGATAGCATAACGAAATAAGTTGCCTCAATACTAGAGTCATTATAAATTGGAAACTTCCCCATGTATGTTCCAGACAACCGCCTTTCATTCATCAAGAAAAACTGAAGGGTTACTTTATTCCCCGCCTCTCCTAGATACATAGAATTGAGTGTTCCATACTCCACTTGTTTATCTGCATTAAGAAATTCTCCATTGGCATTATAACCAAATAACGAAACAGAATATTCATCTAATAAATCTGGGAAATACTGCTGTTTTATGGTGGCTTCCAATGCATCTCCTTTTTCTCCTCGAATTCCGGATTTATACAGTATTGGAAGATCTCTTAAAAGAGCTTTTTCTGCGTCTAAAAGTAGAGCTTTGATTTCATTATCTGGCTCAACCATTAGGGTAGAAGCAAATAGCTTACGTTCTTTAAATTCGACCTTTTCAAGGGTCTTAGAAAAAACAAAACCCAATAAAAAACATGGCAAGATGACTTCCGTAAACCACCGAATTGTTCGACCGCGATTAGTTTCCCACATGAATGGAATCGTGAAAAATATGCCAACAATAGCCGTTAAGGTAATATAGTGCAAAGGACACCCAGCTATAGAAGCAGCAACGCTAAGGCCGAACCAATGTATTGGAAAGAAAAAGGGTAATTGCCCTTTGATTTTGGGTTGTTGATTCAGTTTTAGAATCCCATGAAGCAGTGAAAAAGCAGCTACCAATTGCAATGCGATAAGAGAAATACTTAGAACTGACTCCCATGAAATCAACAGCAACTCGGTGAATCGAAAATGAATCTCGGTATGTTCGACAAAGTACTCTGATAATCGCCATGAATAATAGAATAGAACGTAAGCACCGATACCAAAAATGTTAGCGAGAAAAACCTTCAGAAATTTATCACCTTCCTTTACCCTTAGCTGTGATTGAAAAATCAGAAAACGAATAAACCAAAGTCCGACACCCGCCCACATTAGCGCCTCCCCGAGACTATTG
>VMCP01000170.1 GCA_008081305.1 Bacteroidota bacterium
CCTTTTATATCCTGAGCCTCTATGATGTAGAATGTATCTTTCAATGGTAAACTGTATATCCATTGGTGATATGGATCGCCCAAAATATTCGGACCTGACCAAGATTGAATATCCGACCCACTCACCCATAAATAACAAGAATCTCCACGATCAATAAGGGTATCTGAGGAAGTAAATAATACCCTATTACGTTTTTTTATGTTAAAGGATTTAGATTCAACACATCCAAATGTATCAGTAATGCTCACCATATATTTACCTGAATCTAGATTTGTTTGGAGTGTCCCACTCATGCTACTTGGAAGCCAATTGATAGAGACGGGTTCATTGCGTTTATCATAATCAATTTCTATACGACCGGTCGTTTGATCCCAGCACAATAATGAATCAATATTTTGAACTGTTAAATTGATGCGAGAAGGGCTCACAATCACCTTGGAACGGAAAGATGTATCAGGAGAACAACCATCGGAAACAAGGAGCTCAATATTCAAGGTTGAATCTGGGATAACATAGAAATCTCCCATTGCTTTACTGAGGGGATTTGATTGCCAACGTATGTCGTAGTTCAAACTATCTCCACCATTTACTTGATATATAAATCTGAAGGAATCTCCCAAGCAAAACTTGGTACGATTGATATCAGCATAAAGTCTTAATGTATCTCTCTGATGAAGTTGAAACGAAATCGTATCGCTATTAGGCATACAGCCATCACTTAATACCGCTTGAAGGAAATAATCACCGGGTGTAAACGCAACGGTATCATTAAAATCCTTGAATTTAGATGAATTCCATAGGATACGATAATTGGTTGAATCACCTCCATTGGCATTAAGATTAGTAATCAATGTTTGGCCTTCGCATAGCGTTGTATCTGCTATTCCGCTTAACTTCAACGGATTAGGAACATCTACCCGGAAACTATCGGATAAATTATAAACCGTGCAGCCATCTGTTAACTCCACATGGACCCAAGTGGTATCCGTTACAAAAAGACTCATCGTATCAAAAGAAGGCTTACTTGGCAACCAACTGTATTGATATTTAGAAGATAATCCACCTGTCGTTTCTGCTTTAAATGATGCTTTTCCTCCAGGGCATACCAAGGAATCAGAGGATACCAATTTCATCTTCAGAGAATCCCTCACGTTAACAACCATGCTAGCCGTATCTGGAATGGAACAGGCATCCTCTAGTACAACTTGAATAAGTGTTGTATCAAAAAATGAAAGCGTATGATTAGAAGTGTCACTTAATCCAATGGACCAATTGTATGTATAATTCAAGGTGTCTCCACCATTCGCATTTGCCACGATATTGAATGATTGACCCATACAAATCGTTGTGTCACCGTTTAAAGAAACGTTTAGTGGATCTCTTAGCAATACGTGGATGGTATCAAAGTGGTTAGTCATGATACACTGGTCGGTAATGCCGAAAATATACGTTATGTCGGATTTAGGCTTAACCATCACCGGTGTGGAATCGATGCTCAACGGATAGGAATACACCGCATCATTCTCTACCACATTGTAATAGGTTGGTTTTAACTCAAAGGAATCGCCGAAGCATAAGCTTACCGAATCTTGTGGAAGTTTAACTTCAAATTTTGGCCGATACGACTGATACTCCATTTTAAATCCTCGACCTTCCACCAACGGATCGGAATACTGAACAAACACTAACTTACTTGCTTCTATCTTTTGCCACTTTCCTAAAATTGGAGAGGTTGTACCGGTAAATTTGGCAATTTTGTTTTTCTGAGACGTATCAGAATGAAACATTACCATGGAATCGAATCCATTCTCATAGTCAATATAAATCACCTTGTACCAAATGCTATCCGCATTAGGAACATCTAATGTGAGTGATACTGTTTTTAACGCTCCATAGTTCCCTTCTCCACCGTCATCATAAATAAATCCATGGCAACGATACGTTGTGTCTGATCCTGTATTGGGTAAAAGTGAAGCAGAACAGATATCGTAGGAGCTATCCACTTTTACATATTCCGTTAATATTTTATCGGACTGTACTTTCCCATCACAGCTTTCCACCTTTAATTGGATATCGTATTTGCCATAAGAAGAATAGACATGGGAGGGATTTGCTAGGTCTGAAGAATCACCATCCCCAAAATACCAGCGGCAGGAATTATAGTTGGACGATAAATTCTTAAAATGCAGCGTGTCGCCCAACGAACAAGCGAGGGTATCGGCTGCAAAATCGGCATTCACATAAGAAGAGTCATAGGCGGTTCCAACGCCGCATGTAAACCAAGCGTCGGTCACAGCCTGCACCTCTTTTGAACAGGTACCATAAAGATCTTCAGCCGCTATGATACTATATTTCCTTGCATCTGTGTAGGTAGAAGAAGAGGTTAGGTATACCGATAAGTTTCGGTAGGCAATTTTCGCTGCCTTTTCATAGCCGAGGCTATCGATATCAAAGGATACTCCTTTTTCATTGGTGCCTTTAACCCCATCTACGAGGAGGTAAAACCAATAATTCTGTACACCTGAATTGTAATGTACACCGCCATTATCACCCGTTCCAAAATACCATTTATTACCCTTGTAATATTTTGGATTATTGTACGGATTTGGGTTTGACATATCCCTTAAGCCATTTCCGCTAGTGGTGATATCTTCACCCATTTTCCATTCCCATTGGTTAGGTCGGCTCCATGCCTCTACGCTTTGACCAAAAATATCGCTGAAACTTTCATTCAGTGCACCACTTTCATTCTTGTATACCAAGTTTGCAGTATTGGTGGTAACGGCATGAGCTATTTCATGACCACAAACATCGAGTGCGGTTAGCGGCTTGAATTTATTGCCATCTCCGTAAGTCATATAATACCCATTCCAAAAAGCATTGTCGTAATTCTGGCTGTAATGCACAAAACTATAAATGGCAGCTCCTTGATTATCGAAGCTATTTCGGCCGTGAATACTTTTGAAATAATCATAGGTCATTTCAGCCCCCCAATGAGCGTCGGTAGCTACCTCATCTTCCTGAGCATTAACATTATCCCAGTAATTATCGGTATCGGTAAAATCAACGGCCGAATTGTAGTTTGTACCGGTATTCATGTCAAGGGTAAAAACTCCTTTGCCTCGACTATAATCGCGCAATCTGTATGCATTTGGAGCCGTACTATCGGTTTGAATTTCTCTTTTTCCAGAATAAGCCGTTTCGGCGGTTCCGGTAACCACTGTATGTAAAATCAAATCTTGTTCTGCTACCAACTCCCCAGTTATAGCATCAATGTAAACACTCTTACCGAATAAAGGCTGCTCTGAATAAATATTAAAATGCCAGGTTAATAGTTGAGTGGTATCTGTTCTAAAATTTGATCCTATATATGTCAATTCGCCTTTTGGATAAAAAGTAGCCGTTGAATCTCCAGTAATGGTTTTTAGATGTAAATTTTGCTCTTCTACTTGCCAGTAGTATTGATTGCTTGGTAGTTTTTGCAAAGCTAGATCTAAAACATCCTGTTCTTCCATTATGGCTTCGGTAAGTTCTAAATCAGCCTCGGAAACCACCCTTCCATTGATTCTGA
>VMCP01000054.1 GCA_008081305.1 Bacteroidota bacterium
TTGTAAAGAAATTTATCTGCCCTTTTTTCATGCCGCCTGCTGCAATTTGATCCTCGCGATCTTTGATTTCAGCATCGATTTCAGTCAAACGATTTTCGGCAGTTTTCAAATCTTCTTCTAACAGGTCGATACTCCGTTTGCCATTAACCGTTTTTTCTCCTTTGATAATAGCAACAGCCTCGTCGTATGTCATTCTTGGAAATGCTTTTAAGCTGCTTTCCAAAGCTTCAGTATCTCTACCTATTTGTTCAAGTTCAGGCTTACACTGTTTAAGTACATCTTTAACTACCGCTTGCAGCATGCCTTCGATGGTATCCATGTTTTGGAAAATATCATAAAAGGCCATTTCAGGTTCGATCATCCAAAACTCGGATAGGTGTCGTCTGGTTTTAGATTTTTCTGCACGGAACGTTGGACCAAATGTGTAGATTTTGCCCATCGCCATGGCCATCGCTTCACCGTATAGCTGCCCGCTTTGACTTAAATAAGCTGGAGCTCCATAAAAGTCCGTTTCAAATAGAGTACTGGTTCCCTCGCATGCATTTCCAGTGAAGATGGGAGCATCCATCTGAACAAAACCTTGTTCTTGAAAGTATTTGTGTATACTAAAAATTATGGTGTTGCGAATGCGCATGATTGCCCACTGTCTGCTACTTCGTAACCAAAGGTGTCTTTTATCCATCAGGAATTCTACACCGTGCTCTTTTTTGGAAATGGGGTAATCAACGCTGTTTCCAACCAACGTTATTTCGCTTACTTCTACTTCTACACCACCGATCTGTTTCTCGTCAGATTTAACTAAACCTTGAATGATTACACTTGTTTCTAAACTTGTGCTTTGAGCGGTTTCGAGTTGTTCTAAACCAGAATTATCACCGGTTACTACGCATTGGCAATATCCGGTTCCGTCGCGCAAAACAATAAACGCGATTCCTTTTCCTTCTCTTTTATTAGAAACCCAACCTTTTAGAGTTACGCTTTTACCTATGTGTTGGGGTAAGTGTTCAATGTTTATTTGGTCTACAGACATTTGCTACAAAGATACCAATTCAAAGCCCAACTCTAAAAGGGTTAAGACATTAAGCCGTGTTTATTTTGGACAATTAATTTTAGTCCTACCTTTGACTTATGCCCTCAATACAAAATATCACAGTGTTCATTCCATCTGGCGCTGGTGCGCCAGGTTTTGCAGGTATTTTGGAGTGTTTGAAAGAAGATTCGAGCATTAGGGTGATAGCTGGCGATATAAATTCTGAGGCATACGGTGCCGCCTTGTGCGATAAATTCATCAAAATGCCAGCATCTCATACTCCGGATTTCATCGATAAAACCATTGAAGTATGCGAGGAAGAAGCAGTACAGGTTGTTCTACCCATCACCACACGGGAACTATTTGAACTTTCAAAGAACAAGTGGAGATTTCAAAAAATGGGTGTTTGTGTAGTAGTTTCTGAATTTGAGGGTTTATCAGTTGCCAACGATAAAGGCAAACTTCACCGTTTTGCAAAAGATTTAGGAATTCCTGTTCCCGAAGGCAGATATTGTGAGAGTAGAGAATGCTTAAAATCCTGTGCTGAGGAACTATTTAAAGGACACGATCAGTTGTTTTTTAAACCAGTACTTGGAAATGGCTCGAGGGGAATTGGAAAGATCACCAAGACTGCTGAACTTTTGGAAAATGAAAAATCAGGATTGGTTTCTAGAACCCTAGATGAATGGTATCTAAGATTACCCCAAAAGCCAAAGACACCTTGGTTATTAACCGAATATCTCCCAAGAATGGAGTTCTCAGTGGATGCATACATTCATAAAGGCAGTGTATCCGTGAATATCCCAAGATCTCGCGATAAAATGGTTTCGGGCATTTCTGTATCTGGAAGCTTCATCCAAAACAAGCAAATCATTGACTATACCGATAGATTGATACAAAAATTAGGTTTAGATGGGCCTATCGGTGTTCAATGGCGTTTGGATGGTGACGGTATTCCTCGACTGTTAGAGATAAACCCTCGTTTGCAAGGAACAACCTCAACCTTAAGGCAAGTGGGAATCAACATCCCTTTGATTGCCATAAAGGGTGCTTTAGGTCTAAACGTTTCGATCCCAGAGGATATAAATTGGGGCAGAAAATTTACTCGACATTGGAAAGATGTATTTCTAGTCTAAATATCGAATGAATATTTTAACCACAAATCACAATTTGTTTTATCTTCGCATCAACTATGAGTAACGAAAAGCGCAACACCAAGAAATACTGGGCACTATGTATTGTGAGTGGAATCGCATTAACGTATTTCACCATCTTTTTGCCTCAAGCCTTCTGGTTAGGCCTGCCAACTTTCTTCGGAGGTATGGCTATGGCCATGGATTGGGTGTAACTCCTTCATTTAAAAACCTTTAACACGCACGTTGTCGTGCTTAAAAAGAAAAACTATGTCAAATTCTCATTGGTTTGATTTCGAAAAAGACATTGAAGAGTTGATTACTCAGCTTGCGTCTGCTAAGACTAAGCATGAAGAGGGTCAGTTAGACATGTCAGACATGATTCAAGCACTTGAATCAAAAATTAAAGAAGCACAGAAGAAAACCTATTCAAATTTATCAGGATGGCAAAAAGTGCAAATCTCCCGCCATGCTGAAAGACCATATACACTTGACTACATCGAGCATATTTGTACTGATTTTGTTGAGCTTCACGGGGATAGACAAATCAAAGACGACAAAGCCATTGTAGGTGGGTTTGCTAAAATTGATGGTAAACCGGTTATGATCATCGGTCAACAAAAAGGTAGAAACACCAAGCAAAGGCAGTTGCGGAATTTCGGAATGCCTAACCCCGAGGGTTACCGAAAAGCGCTTCGTTTGATGAAGTTAGCTGAAAAGTTTAATGTGCCGGTCGTTACTTTGATAGACACTCCCGGTGCAAGCCCCGGTTTGGAAGCAGAGGAAAGAGGCCAAGGTGAAGCCATTGCGAAGAATCTTTTTGAAATGTCGACACTTAGTGTTCCTATCGTATGCATCGTAATAGGTGAAGGAGCTAGTGGAGGAGCATTAGGTATTGGAGTGGGCGATCGTGTATTGATGATGGAGTATACATGGTACAGTGTGATTAGTCCTGAAAGTTGCTCTAGTATTCTCTGGAGAACTTGGGATAAAAAAGAGCTCGCTGCGGATGCGTTGAAGCTATCTTCTGAAGATATGTTGAAAAACGGACTAGTAGATGGTGTAATTAAGGAACCTATTGGCGGAGCTCATCACAATCCTGAAGCGGCTTATCAAGCCTTAAAAACGACCGTAAAAAGGGAGTTAAAAGCGTTGATCGAATTGGATAAAGATACCTTGATTCAACAGAGAATAGATAAATTCTCAAAAATGGGGGTAGTTGTAGAACCTGCCGAAAATTAATCAAATATGATGCAGCGGGTCACCGATTTATTGGGTATTAAATATCCCATTATACAAGGTGGGATGATCTGGTGCTCTGGATGGAAATTAGCATCTGCAGTGAGTAATGCAGGTGGATTAGGTTTGATTGGTTCTGGGAGCATGTACCCGGAGGTTT
>VMCP01000147.1 GCA_008081305.1 Bacteroidota bacterium
TTTTATTTTTGGGGATTTAACCACAGGATTTAGCCTAGGAATCAATCGATCTAACCACGAAGATTCGATGGTGGTATCTAACGATAGACGAACGAATGTTTTCAAACTGTCTAGCCTCTTAGTGATGGCTCGATCCTGAAAAAATAAGATATACTCTGGCATGGGTCTAGCATTGGTTTTTACCGAATCAAAGAAGCACCTCGCTTGGCACCCCGGCATAAAATGCTGGTAACCTGACCATTTCCCCCAGTAATATTGCGGGATAAATTCCATTTGACGCTCATTTGTGGATTCAATAGCAAAATGCTCCACTTGCCGATCCCGAAGAAATAACATGGCATCCATTTTTACTGTTTTCGTCGAACTTACCGTCAATATCAATAACAAAGGGATATTGATTGCCCAGAATAATTGATAAAGCCTTTTATTCCATACATCCTGCCGTGCTGTTATATTTCCTAAGATGATAAAAAAAGGAACCATAGGTAATATGAATCGTTCCTGCTTATTGGGGAAATAGGAATGAAACAAGAAAAAAGCCAACACAGGAATGAGTAGTATCAACCAGCGTTTATAATCCTCCACAATCCGTTTTATCCATAAAATGGGCAAACCCAAACCTAGCATTCCCACTACGATTAAGATATACTGATACCAGGGCCCATTCGGGTATTCGCCTGAATGGGTCATGTTGTATTCTACATAACCGATCAGTTCGTGGAATGGCACTCCAAATAAGAAATAATCCAATACACCAGCATAAATAAAGGCTCCAAAAAGGAACCCCACCAATACAGGAAGCGCCAATCGAAATCCTTTTTGATACCAGATAATCACACCTATTGATGCTGTCATTAAAACGGTTTGATACCTTATGACAAACGCCAGCGCTGCAATAAGCCCTACCAAAAAAAATTGCATCCTGGTTTCAGACTTGATTGATAAGAAAGTAGTGTATAATAGAGGCGGAATACAAACCCATTCCACAAGGTTTCGAACCGAAAGAAATGGGGCAAACCACAATAATCCCAGCATCCATGCCACATTAATCGCCGCTTTTTTATTGGATAATTGTACGGTGATCTTATATCCAAAATACACAGTGAATAATGAATAAACTGAATGAATAAGGCGCACAAGAAGCATTTTTGTCTCAGGGTTATCAATTCCAAAGACATGGAGAATTTGAAAAAACAAGTAATGTAAAAAGGTATACAGCGTAGAATGAGAAATACGTTCTTCCCCTGATATAAATGGACTCAACCAATCTTGAACCTTCCCATTTCCCATCATCCATTGTTCGGCTTCCTCAATCACAAAAAAGTGATCATCGGTAAAGGCATATCCCTTAGAGAAAACAGCTGCCAACAATCTAACTAGAAAAGCAAGAGCCAGAATAAACCTAAACGGATGAGAATGATAGTATGCTTTGATACTGTGGAACATTTGATCACAAAAGTAATTGCTTTGGTTGAGTAGAGATAAACTTAGTTGAATATGTGGAGTTGACCTTTCTGTTGGCTTTAAAGTTTCGTAATTTCGCGGTTTCGCATGAAATCTAGTAAAGAGCGTATTCACGAACCCGACAAAACAGAACTCATCATTGTTGAAGGAGCTCGAGAACATAACCTGAAGAATATCGATATAAAAATTCCTCGAAAGTCTTTGGTTGTTTTTACGGGATTGTCTGGCTCTGGGAAAAGCTCACTCGCCTTTGATACTATTTTTGCGGAAGGACAACGGCGTTATCTTGAAACGTTTTCTGCTTATGCTCGACAGTTCGTTGGGGATATGAAACGACCCGATGTCGACAAAATCAAAGGTCTTAGCCCCGTTATTGCTATTGAACAAAAAACCGTTTCACGCAATCCACGATCTACCGTAGGAACCGTTACGGAGGTTTATGATTTCTTTCGACTTTTATACGCTAGAGCTGGAGAAGCAAGGAGCTATGTTACGGGCGAATTGATGGTTCGATACTCTGAGGATCAAATCGTTGAAAGTATTCTAGACCGATTTGAAAATCAAAAAGTCACCTTAACGGCTCCTGTTATTAAAGGTAGAAAAGGTCACTACCGCGAATTATTCGAGCAAATAAAAAAGAAAGGGTTCAACAAGGTTCTTGTGGATGGCACCATTATGGATATCGAGCCGAGAATGCAATTGGACCGATACAAAATTCACGATATCGACATTGTGGTGGATCGTTTAGAGATCAAAAAACTATCTCCACAGCGCTTGACTGGAAGCATACAAACGGCCTTGAAGTTAGGAGAAGGTTACATCCAAGTATTGGATGAACAGGAAAAAGCCCATCCATACAGTAAATTTCTCATGGACCCTATATCGGGAATTAGCTATCAAGAGCCGCAACCGAATTCATTCTCGTTTAACTCACCATACGGTGCATGTCCAGAATGCGAGGGTATTGGGGTGAAATCTGAGGTTAATTTAGAATTCATTATTCCGGATAAAACCAAGTCTATAAACAAGGGCGGAATTATTCCTGTAGGAGAAGTGCGCGACAATTGGACCTTCCAACAGCTTAGAGCAATTGCAAAAAAATACGGTTTCTCCTTAGCGGATCCTATAGAAAAACTAACAGAGAAGCAATTAGATATCATTCTAAATGGTCTAGATGAACCCATCGACATTAAAATGAAAGGTGAAAAATGGGGAGGCTATATGTATGAATCGAGATACAAAGGCGTTTATAAGATTGTATCGGATTCATATTTTGAATCAGACGATGATCGGATGCGTGAATGGGCGGAAGAGTTTGTGCACGAAGTTGCTTGTCCTGCCTGTGATGGTGATCGATTAAAAGAAGAGTCTAGACATTATTTTATTGCGGAGAAAAGCATTTCCGATTTATCTAGGATGAATATCTCGGATCTGGAACAATGGCTGAGCGATGTTGAAGAACGATTGACTGATCGGCAAAAAACGATTGCTTCAGAGCTTTTAAAAGAAATCAAGAATCGAATATCATTTTTATCTGGTGTCGGGTTAGGATACTTATCCCTTCACTCACCTGCTAAAACCTTATCAGGAGGTGAAGCTCAACGTATCCGTCTAGCAACGCAAATTGGATCAAAACTAGTAAATGTGTTGTACATCCTTGACGAGCCTAGCATTGGACTTCATCAAAGAGACAATGAAAAACTCATCGAGAGCTTGAAGGAGCTTCGTGATATCGGGAACTCAGTAATCGTGGTGGAACACGATGAAGACATGATGCGAGAAGCGGATTGGTTGGTGGAAATAGGTCCTGGTGCGGGCAAGCAAGGTGGAGATATCGTTTCATCTGCTTCTGTTAAGGATTTTCTTGCCGGAGAATCTGTTACAGCCAGTTATTTAAATGGGAAAAAGGCTATTGAAATACCTGAAAAGAGAAGAAAACCAGGAAAAGATAAAATCTCACTAAAAGGATGCTCAGGTAACAACCTAAAGAATGTAGACATTGATATTCCCATGGGAGTATTTGTTTGCGTAACGGGAG
>VMCP01000120.1 GCA_008081305.1 Bacteroidota bacterium
TTACCACGTGTGGCCTCGGTAATTCATTTTATGAGATTTTTCTGTTAAAAAAGAGTATTTAATACTAATTATATAAGGGGTTTCAATTCCGAAATTCTCATCTTTAGAATTTATGCCTAAAATTATACACGCTATTTCCGGACCTAGAAACATTAGTACGGCAATCATGTACAGTTTTGCTCAACGACCCGGATGTGCCGTCTTTGATGAGCCATTATATGGTGTTTATTTGAATGATTCTAAGATTAATCACCCTGGTAAGGATGTAGTCTTAAAAAATTGGCCAACCTCATTAGAGTCTATCCAACAAAAGATGACATTGCTTAAAGATTCAAAAGAGGTTTATTTAAAAAACATGGCTCATCATCAGGAGAATAGATCATTAGAATGGGTGAAGCCAACCGCTTATTTATTTTGGATTCGTCACCCGCGTAAGGTTGTGGAGAGTTTTACTAAAGTCATTGATAAAATGTCCTTAAAGGATATTGGTCTTATTCAGCAATGGCAGCAATGGCAGCAATTGAATGATTTCAATGGTCACAAAGTTGTGGTAGACTCAGATGAAATGCTTCAGAACCCCCAAAAAAATATGGCCCTAGTCTGTGAGGCACTAGATTTGGTTTGGACTGAAAAAATGTTGAATTGGCCTCTGGGAAGGAAGAAATATGACGGTCCTTGGTGGCCCTATTGGTATGGTAATGTGCATAAAAGCGATGGGTTTGGCCCAGCTAAATCCATGCCGAATCGTCTCAAAGCTGACCACGAAAAATTGGTTGCTTCTACCTTACCCGCGTACGAAGAACTTTACAAACGCAGACTCAAATTTTAGTAGTTATGTTGCAACAATTCGATAAAAGAAATAAAAATATTCAAGTTTGGGTGGGCCATGATTTAGTGCATAGGGATGATGCCAAAATCAGCGTTTTTGACAGCTCGGTGCAGGGAGGAGATGCCGTATGGGAAGGAATGCGCGTGTATCAACAAGGCGTTTATTGCTTGGATCGTCATTTAGATCGATTGGAAGATAGTGCCCTTGCAATGGCCTTCGAGAAAATCCCCTCAAGAGATTTCATTCGGAAAGCAATCAAAGCCACCTTGGAAGAAAATGGTATGACAACGGATACCCACATCCGATTGACCCTGACTAGAGGAGAGAAAATTACCTCCGGAATGGACCCAAGGTTAAACCAAAATGGCTGTACCTTAATAGTATTAGCAGAATGGAAACCTCCAGTTTATGATAATGAAAAAGGAATACGCATCATTACATCAACGGTTCGCAGAAATAGTCCAATGCACTTGGATTCAAAAATTCACCACAATAATCTCATTAATAATATCTTGGCAAAGATTCAGGCAAATCACGCTGGAGTTGATTCTGCCCTAATGTTAGACAACTTAGGGTTTATTGCAGAGATGAATGGCACCAACATCTTCTTAGTCAAAAATGGTCGACTACTCACTCCAACAGCTGATGCGTGCCTGCACGGAATAACTCGAGGTCTAGTTATAGAAATAGCTAGAGAAAACGCAATTGAGGTTGAAGAGCGAAATATTTCTTTAACAGAGCTTTATGCAGCTGACGAGGCTTTCGGGACAGGATCTATGGGGGAATTAACTCCTATTATGGAGGTAGATGGGAGAATTTTGCAGAATCGGACAGGCTCACAAAAGACTCGGGAACTAATAAAATTGTTTGAGGACACTCACCAAAAATGGAGCACTTCGATTGCGAATTTGTAAATTGCCAATAACTCTATTTTTTGATGAAAAAAGCTCTTTTAACCTATTTCATTGGACTCTCCTTTGGATTAATTGCTCAAGAAAACCCAATAATTTCAGGATGTCTTACCAATTTTCCTGATAGCATTAGTTCCATAAAGATTGCCTACCCTCGTATGGCAAGTTTAAGTGTAAGAGAGAATATCCCTGTTTTCAATGGTTGTTTTGAATTAGAATGGAAGCATCCAGAACGAGGTGTTTTTGTTGTATATATTGATGCCGATCACACTTTTGATTTCGTTATTTCTGCCGGAAATATTCAATTTACAGGAGATTTTAATAAAATTCGAAATGTTCTAATTGAAGGCCCGGGTAACGATGAGTTTGACGCGTTCAAGAAATTCGCGGCTAAAAAAGATGTTCAAGAAGAACAGATGAGGGCTTATTTATTGGAAATTAAGGATACGGCATTAAAAGACTTTCTGTTACCGCAGATCCTACCACTAAATAGCGATACAAATGTTTATTGGCTAAGGGCTCATTTCTGGGACTATACCAATCTCAAGTCTAGAAGCACTTTAATCAATCCTTTTTTTGAAAATAACCGTAAGATATATTTTGACCAGGTTCTTGGTCATGAACCTGATACTATTATTTTTTACCTAGAACGATTGTTTTCGCAACCTATGGATGTTCAGGTTAAAAAGTTCTTAGTTTCCGTTCTTACCTACCAATACGAAACCTCCAGCTTCATGGGAGAGGACGCCGTTTTCGTTTGGCTGGCCAATAAGTTTTACAATACGGGTTTTGCCGATTGGATGTCCAAGGAAGACCTTGCGAAAATCAGAACCAAGTCAGAAGGTTTGGCAACTGAACTCATTGGAAATCCAGCGAAGAACTTCCCTTTTGATACAAGGGACGGAAATCGCATGCTGTTGAGCGAGGTTGAAAGCCCTATCACCATACTTTATTTCTGGAGTAGTGAATGTGGACATTGTCGTCAGGAAACGCCTAAGTTGAAAGCATTGTATGACGAATATAAGGATAGGGGAGTTCAAGTACTTGCTATTACCCTTGAACTAGAGCTTGATAATTGGAATAAGTTTATAGAAAAATATGACTTGGACTGGCTAAATGGTTTTGAGAGTGATTATGACAGACCAAACTTTCAATGGTTTTACTACATTCCCTCCACGCCCAAGAAACTCATATTGGATGCAGATAAAAACATCATTGCCAAGAATTTAGATATTGAGACCACAATGAGAACCTTCTTAGATGATTATTTGGCGGAACAGCCACATTAAGGAAAAAACGGGTATAAAAAAAGCGCCGAATAGGCGCTTTTTTTATTTATGACTAATTATCATTTGGTCCCTGCTGACGAACAGCCTGACTTCTCTGAACTCTGACTACAACAGCTTTTCTTTTGAGTATCATTAGCATTTTTGTTGCCATTATTAGACCCTTCAGATGATGCTACCGCGGTGCCTTTGGATTCAGTACAACAAGATTTCTCAGACTTAACCACTTCTGCAACAGCTGTTTCTGTAGAAGCTGTTATGGTAGAGGCCGTATTATCAACTTTGGAGCAACTTGTTTTTGTTTTAGTATCACCACAACATGCTTTTTTATTCGCTGTTGCTACAACTTCTTTAGAAGGATTGGTATCATTTGATGGCTTTTCTTGTGCAGATACACCAGCACCAAATACAACTAAACTCAGGGTGAGTATGAATTTTTTCATGATTTTTACTTTTAAA
>VMCP01000242.1 GCA_008081305.1 Bacteroidota bacterium
TTTTGTACACACGGTTAATACCTACTTCTTTCCTTTTGTTGTAGATATCTTCTTCTTCGGTCATTCCACCCATCAACCAAGCGATTTGATAATCAGAGAAGCCTTTTTCTTTCGCGGTTCTCAGAAGATCGGTAGAAATGTTATCTATGTTATAACGGCGGATTTCGTTTTCGGTTTTTACGATGTCGTGGATTTGCTCTAGGAACCAACGATCAATTCCGGTCAATTTTTGTATTGATGTGATCGGAACTCCTAATGAAATTGCGTCGTGTACATGAAATAATCGATTCCAACTAGGATGCTCCATGCCGTGAACTAAATCTTCTAGGTTGCGAGAGCCTTTACCATCTGCTCCAATACCGTGTCTACCGATTTCTAGGCTTTGACATGCTTTTTGCAACGCTTCCTGAAAACTACGACCAATCGACATCACTTCACCCACACTCTTCATTTGTAAGCCAAGTGTTGTGTCAGAGCCTGGGAATTTATCAAAGTTCCAACGTGGGATTTTGACGATAACGTAATCAATGGCTGGCTCAAAAAAGGCACTTGTGGTTTTAGTTACGGGGTTTTTCAACTCGTCTAAATAATAACCTATGGCCAACTTTGCAGCAATTTTTGCGATAGGGTAACCCGTTGCCTTTGATGCAAGTGCAGAACTACGCGAAACCCTTGGGTTGATTTCAATCGCGATGATAGTTTCATCTTCGGGATTGACCGAAAACTGCACGTTACAACCACCCGCAAACACACCCATGGAACGCATCATTTTGAAGGCCATATCACGCATGTTTTGGAAGGTTGTATCGCTAAGGGTCATCGCTGGAGCTACGGTTATACTGTCTCCAGTGTGTACTCCCATCGGATCAAAGTTTTCAATGGTACAGATTACCGCAATATCGTCTTTACTGTCCCTCAAAAGCTCTAACTCATACTCCTTCCAACCCAATACGGCTTTTTCAACCAATACCTCATGTACAGGGCTAGCTTCTAGTCCACGGATTAAAGCCTTATCAAAATCTTCTTTTTTATGAACAAATGCACCCCCTGAGCCACCTAAGGTATAACTCGGTCTGATCACCAATGGAAAGCCGATTTTCTGAGCAATTTCTTTACCCTCTAAATAACTGTTTGCGATCTGACTAGGAGCAACTCCAACACCTAATTCTACCATTAACTGACGGAACTTTTCACGGTCCTCCATCTTGTCAATGGCTTGAATGTTTACACCGATAATCCGGACATTGTATTTCTCAAAAATGCCTAGTTCATCTACTTCTTTGGCTAGATTTAAGGCGGTTTGGCCACCCATTGTAGGTAAAACAGCGTCTATGTTTTGCTCTTGGAGAATCTGCTCAATGCTTTGAGGATTTAACGGTAAAAGGTATACATGATCAGCGTTGATTTTATCTGTCATGATGGTCGCTGGATTACTATTAATCAGCGAAACTTCAATCCCTTCTTCCCTTAAACTTCTTGCTGCTTGTGACCCTGAGTAATCGAATTCGCATGCTTGACCAATAACAATAGGCCCGCTTCCGATAATAAGTACGTGTTTGATGCTGTTGTCCTTTGGCATATCCAAAAATTAGGCGAAGTTATGCCTAGGAAGTTGAATTTGCTCATTCTGTTGAAAAGTCTAGGACGTTTTATTTTAGATAGAGTAGGAAGAAGGAGAAATACTCCAAAAAAAACAAAATCCAGTAGGACATATAAAACCGTTTCAATGAAAGGGTTTGATTCAGTTTTACTCGGTATAAAAGTCCTCCGAAAACCAAAAGCGCAACAATATGGTATGCAACATAGGCTAATCCAAATCCGAAATAATATCCCCACCAAATCATAAAACCGTACCCAAGAGAAACCACGGTTGCTCCAAGTATAAAGGCAGTGGATTGACCAATTTTTACAGCAAGTGTTCCTATTTGATGGTTTTTATCGCCCTCCACATCTGGCAGATCTTTGAACCAAGCGATCCCTAAGCTAAATGCCGTGATAAATACCGTTAATGGTATCATCCATACTCCGTAACGGAAGAAAAATACCAAATCCTTCGCGCCTTCCATACTCGGTGTTGTTTTGGTAAAAATAGAATAGAAAATGTAGAGCAATACCGATATTTACCAAAGGTCCCCTGACCAAAGCGATGGCAGAAGCAGCCCAAAAATGATAACGCTTGAAACGGATAGGTGGGGCAGAATAGGCCCAACCAAGGATAGCAATTAATGCAATAAGCCCACCGTAATAAGTAGATAAATAAAAGGCAACAGACAAGGAAGAAATCAAACTGAGCAACACAATTTTTTTTGCATTAGCCGCGCTCAACTCACCAGTAACAATAGGCAGGTTAGGTTTATTGATTTTATCAATACCTACATCATAAATTTGGTTTAATCCAGTGATAAAAAGATTACAAGCCAAGGCTACGAAAAGGCTTAGCGCACCAAACACCAAATCTGGAAGCATCAAATCTCTTCGGTAACTCAACCAAGCATACACAAATAAACAGCCAACACTAATACTACTACCGACGATGGTATGCGGTCGAGAAAAACGCCAAAGTACGAGTAAATCTTTCATGCTAATTCTTCAAAGTTCGGGTAAAGTGCGCAACTTTGCTTTGATGGGTCTTATGGACTTTCCTTACACCCTGCACTTGGTGCTCATAATAGTCTTGGTATTAATAACCCATTATTGGGGCAAGTATATACCCGCACAGACCTTTTTTGCAAGAAAGGTATTACATATTGGTGCGATTTCTTGCGTTGCCCACGCTACAGGAATAACTAGCATGGAGTACCAGGAAATTTTTGAGTGGATTGTATTGGGTGCCGCTCTAATATTGAGTTTGGCCGTGTATTTAGGTTTTTTCAATACGGATAACCGAAAAAGCTGGGGCATTGCGTTTTTTCCATGGGTTTTATGGTTTATGTTGATTTTGGTTCCATTGGCTCAATATGTACACATTTCATTTGCCTTCTGGATATTGGCCTGGGCAGATGGTTTTTCTGCGATTGTCGGACGGTTATGGGGTAAGGCGTTACTTTGGAGAGGGAAAACACTTGTTGGAACCCTTACTTTTATGGTTGTTACCCTATGGTTGTGTTGGTTAATGCCAATAGTTCCAAAACCTTGGTTTCCAATGGAAGTTGCGGGTATTTTAATGTTTGCACTTTCTATTGCAATGGTTGAGGTTCTTGGGGATAATGGAACCGATAATATTTGGATTCCCATTTGGGCATTTATTTGGTCGTTGAATATTGAGATGTTTACCCAGCTCATGGCATCTACAAACGGTTTTTATTTTTATCTGATCGCAGTTTTTGGTTTGAGTTACTGGGTTTGGAAACATAAATGGCTAGATATTTCTGGACTTTTTTCTGCCCTTTTATTATTCCTGACTTTGTTTATCGCCCGAATAGATTGGGTGCCTCTTGTTTTGTTCTTTGTG
>VMCP01000036.1 GCA_008081305.1 Bacteroidota bacterium
ACTAAATAAATTTATTAAAACAAAGAACAGGCGACCCATGGGTCGCCTTTTCTTTGTTATGACACTATTTATGTTGTCTTATTCAATCGCTCAAGCAAGTCTAAACCATGTTGCTTGGCTGTTTCTTTTGCAATTTCGTAACCAGCATCTGCGTGTCGAACCACGCCCATTCCTGGATCATTGTGCAATACCCTTCTTAGTCTGGCTTCCGCATCATCCGTACCATCAGCAACGATTACCATTCCAGAATGAATGCTGTAACCCATACCAACTCCTCCGCCATGATGTAGGCTAACCCAACTCGCACCGCCAGCCGTATTTACCAACGCGTTTAGAATTGGCCAATCCGCCACTGCGTCAGATCCATCCTTCATTGCTTCGGTTTCTCTATTTGGCGAAGCCACAGATCCAGTATCCAAATGATCACGTCCGATCACGATCGGTGCTTTTAGTTCACCGTTCTTCACCATTTCATTGAATGCCAAAGCCGCCTTCTGTCTTTCTCCTTGTCCAATCCAACAAATCCTTGCTGGTAGCCCTTGGAATTCAATCTTCTCCTGAGCCATTTGAATCCACCGCTTCAAACTTTCATTCTCTGGGAATAGCTCAAGTAATTTCTTATCTGTTTTGTAAATATCCTCTGGATCACCACTTAGAGCCACCCAACGGAATGGTCCTTTCCCTTGGCAGAACAACGGACGAATATATGCAGGTACAAAACCAGGAAAATCAAATGCATTTTCAACCCCTTTTTCAAGAGCTCTTCCTCTTAAATTATTTCCATAATCGAAGGTAATGGCTCCTCTTTTCTGTAGTTCTAACATAAGCTTTACGTGATGAACCATGGTAGAATAACTCAATTCTACGTACCTATCAGGATCATTTTCACGCAACCTGTCAGCTGCTTCTACATCCATTTCTTCGGGATAATACCCAACCAATGGGTCGTGAGCGGATGTTTGATCGGTTAAGGTATCGGGAATAATATTTCTTTCAATCAGCCTTTCTAATAGTTCCACGGCGTTGCAAAGCACGCCGATACTCATGGCGATACCCTGCTCCTTCGCAGCAACTGCTTGATCTATGGCATCGTCGATATCGCGAGACATGCGATCTAAGTAACGCGTTTCTAGACGTTTTTTAATGCGCCACTCTTCCACTTCAGCTACCAATGCAACTCCTTCATTCATGGTAATCGCTAGAGGTTGAGCCCCACCCATTCCACCTAAACCGGCCGTTACATTTAATGTATGCTTTAGTGAACCACCAAAATGCTGATTGGCACATTCTGCGTAGGTTTCATACGTCCCCTGCACAATACCCTGCGAACCGATATAGATCCAACTACCCGCTGTCATTTGGCCATACATCATCAAGCCTTTGGCCTCTAATTCACGGAAATGATCCCAATTGGCCCAATTTGGCACCAACTGACTATTCGATATCAATACACGAGGAGCATCTTTATGTGTGGGCAATACAGCAACCGGCTTACCACTTTGAACCATTAAGGTTTCATCATCGTTCAGGTCTTTCAACGCGCGGCAGATGTTATCAAATGCTTCCCAGTTTCGAGCGGCTTTACCTAAACCACCATATACAATTAGATCTTCAGGGCGTTCTGCCACATCCGGATCTAAATTATTATGGAGCATACGATAAGCGGCTTCTTGCACCCATCCCTTACAGTTTAGCTCAGTACCCGTAGGAGATCTAAGAATTCTTGGTTTCGAAATTGTATCTGCCATGTCGCAAAATTAATCATTACTTCACCAAACATTCTTATTATCTGTTACGCTTTAAAGCACATTTGTGATGAATGTTACCCACGTTTTGACAAGAATATCCCATTATTGCAATTATGAAAAGTTTATTGGTTACATCATTATTCGCCATTGGAGCGATCGCCTTTACCGCTTGTGGCTCAAGCAACACCAAGCACAATAGTAGCGAAGAAGCTCAAACTACGGAATCTACCGAGGAAGTTACTTCTGATCCGACACCTAGTGAAATAAAGTCTATTGTTGTTGACGTACGTTCTCAAGAAGAATGGGATAACGACGGCCATGCGCCTTGCACCAAGTTGATACCCCTCCCTGAATTAGAGAGCAGGGTAAACGAATTAAAAGGCTATGATAAGGTTACCTTTGTTTGTCGCAGCGGAGGAAGAGCAGGAAGAGCAAAGCAATTCCTAGAAGGCCAAGGATTTACCAACGTTGAAAACGCTGGTCCCTGGCAGAACGCTCCTTGTAAGTAAACAACCTACATGTTACGGCGATATTGCCCACCTACATCAAATAGGGATTCGGTAATATCGCCCAACGTGCAATACTTACAAGCCTCCATGAGTTCTTCAAACATATTGGAGTTCTCTATTGCCGCACGACTGAGCCTTTTAAGGTGTTCGTCTCGTTTATCGGAGTAAGCACCTCTCACATGTTCAACCGTATCTATTTGTTGTTTCTTTTCTTCAATCGTACTTCTGATTACCTCCCCTGGAATGGTAGTCGGTGATCCTTTACTGCTCAAGAATGTATTCACTCCCACAATTGGGTACTCCCCTGTGTGCTTGAGTGTTTCGTAATACAAACTTTCTTCTTGGATTTTACCGCGCTGGTACATGGTTTCCATAGCACCTAACACTCCTCCTCTTTCTGTGATACGATCAAACTCTGTAAGCACTGCTTCTTCTACCAAATCAGTGAGCTCCTCGATAATGAAAGCACCTTGTAACGGATTTTCATTCTTAGCCAATCCTAATTCTTTATTAATAATTAACTGAATCGCCATCGCTCTGCGAACACTCTCCTCCGTCGGGGTTGTAATAGCCTCATCGTAAGCGTTTGTATGCAAGGAATTACAGTTATCATAAATGGCATACAATGCTTGCAAGGTGGTACGAATATCGTTGAAATCTATTTCCTGAGCGTGTAAACTTCTTCCGCTCGTTTGGATATGGTACTTCAACATCTGAGAGCGTGCGTTCGCTCCATATTTCTCTCTCATTGCTTTGGCCCACAAGCGTCTCGCAACTCTTCCAATGACGGCATACTCAGGATCTACTCCATTGGAGAAGAAGAAACTCAAATTTGGAGCAAAATCATTGATATCCATTCCGCGAGATAAGTAGTACTCCACGTAAGTAAATCCATTGGCTAAGGTAAACGCCAGCTGAGATATTGGATTTGCACCCGCTTCAGCAATATGATAGCCACTGATACTTACCGAATAGAAATTCCTCACCTTCTGGTTGATGAAATACTCTTGTACATCTCCCATTAACCTGAGTGCAAATTCTGTACTAAAGATACACGTGTTCTGCGCCTGATCTTCCTTCAGAATATCGGCTTGAACGGTTCCACGAACTTGTGTCAAGGTCCATGTTTTTATTTCCTGATACACATTGGGAGGCAACACCATATCACCTGTAACACCCAAC
>VMCP01000004.1 GCA_008081305.1 Bacteroidota bacterium
TTAACGATGATATAGATTCCCATGACCAAAACAAACCAACCAAACGCTGGTTTGAGCTTTTCTCCAGAAATTTTCTTGGATAGAAATGCACCTAAGAATATCCCTCCCACTGCGATGGCAGAAAAGACTAAAAGGAAATTCCAGTCAATGGCTTGTCCACGACCAAGATCGCCTAAGAACCCAAGCAACGATTTTGACGCGATTATAATCAACGAGGTACCCACTGCTTGTTTCATGGGTAATTTTGCTAAAACTACCAATGCGGGAATAATAAGGAAACCTCCACCCGCACCAACTAATCCGGTCACCAATCCAACGATAAGTCCCTCGGCAAGTATTAATGGGTAGTTGTATTTGATTTCTTCTTCGGTGGAAGATGCTTTTGGCTTTCCTTTTTTAATCATACTGTAAGACGCCAATACCATAATTGCCGCAAAAAGTATAAGGATTCCCATATCTTTACCCAACTGGAAAGAACCAAAATTGGCAATGGGATCAGGAATCGAAGGCACAATAAAATGTCGGGTAATATAAACACTGATGATGGCGGGGATACCAAAAACGATAGCCGTTCTCCAATGAATATTACCCATCCGCATGTGCGTAAAAGAGCCAAACAGACTCGTCAATCCGACAATAAAAAGGGAATATGCGGTTGAAAGTTCGGCATTTACACTAAAAAGATAAACCAAAATCGGAACCGTTAAAATGGACCCTCCGCCGCCAATCAGGCCGAGTGAGACTCCCATTAAAATTGCTCCTAGGTATCCTAATATTTCCATAACTGCAAAATTGTTAATTAAGGGTAGATTTAATGGTGATTAAGGTCACTTACTATCTGAAGTTGTATTCATATCCATCCAGCTGACTTAATAAGTCGAACTTTTGGTCTGTACATTGTACGCGACCTTCAACCTTTGGCTCAATCGGAGAATTTTCTGCCAAGTATTCTCTAATAGCATCGTGTAACAGCACTCCAGTATCTACAGGATTTTCAACTCCCATCATTCTGCAAATAGCATCTTCAGGATCTCCTTCTCTTTCACAAGCAACAATAGAATAGAGTTTATTTTTGTCAATCGGTTCACCCTTGATTTTGATCCAATTGATTCTTTCTCCCATTTTGTTTTTAGAAGTAAAATTGATCGTCATACCCGCGAATCGAACAACCCATCCTCCAAATCGTTTGGCTGGGTCTACGGCAAAAACGTTTTCCAATTCTTTTTCTAACCAATTCCATATTTTCTGTCCGCTCACCTTTCCGGTACGAGCCTGCGAATTCACTGGCAACATACTCCAAATAAAATCATTGGTGATATCAGCTGGTTTTTCAGGAGATGCTACCAATGGAGGACAAAAACGGAAACCATTTGACAACGCAACATCTGGCTTAAACTTCCACATCACCGCGTCGGTTAGGAAGTTGTCCATTGGTGTTTCCAATACGAAATAGCGCACCAAGGTACTCTTGGTTTTACCAACCACTTTGTTCAATTCTGCTTTATACGGCTCAAAGGTCTTATCCACCAAATTCGCCATTTCTTCATCTGCTTTGTACTTTGTTGGGTCTACATCAAGGAGGTCATAATTATGATCTTTGATTTTACCGTCTTCTACCACGATATCAAGCTTTCCTACAAAGGATGCAAATGCACCCGGCTCGGTGACTTTCGCATATTTCGCTTCGATCGGCTTACGAACACGTTCGTGTGTATCCGCACCTAAGATGTAATCGATTCCTTCTACATAAGACTGGTTACCAAGATCAATTTGCTGGGTTAATCCCATATGGGTCACCAAGAATACCATCGCACAATTCTCATATTCTCTTAATATTTTTATGTATCGGGCCACATTTTCTTCAGGTTTCCCAAAGTGAATACCTCTTGAATAATCAGGAGACTGACGTTTAGGCGTTAAAGGATCGTTATAACCGATGAAACCAACTTTAACTCCAGCCATCATTTTGGTCCAATAAGGCTGAAAAATCATATCACGGCCGTTAAAGCCTGCCTCATCATGGTACATATTAGCACAAACTTTCGCCGCATTGTAACCCCCAAGATCTTTCATCATATTTTCCTTACCGTATACTACTTCCCAGTTTCCAGGCAACATGAGGTCATAACCGATATTATTAATCAAAGGAACCAATGCACGACCTTCGGTTAAAGCTGCAACTCCACTACCTTGGAAACAATCTCCACCATCAACAAGAATGGTATTTCCTGGATTTTCATTCCTTAAGGTATTTAACATGGTTTTAAGTGTAGCCATACCTCCTCTGCGTTTGTATACTGCTTTACCATCCTCCCAAAAGAATTCATCATGCTCCAATAACTGGCCATGAATATCTGCGGTTTGTAAAATAGAAATGTGTTGAGCTTTACCTTTTTGAACGGCACCAGAAGACGCCATCTTTTTCGGATCGGTTCCACAACCAGCGATACTACCCGCGGCTATAGAGCCAAAAGCGAAACCAAAGCCGGCGGTTCCCGCTGTTTTTAGAAAGTCTCTTCTGTTTGGTTTGTTTGATTCTTCGTCGTGATTACAGCAACTGCAATTGATAGGATGTAATTCTTTTTTCATATTTGTCTAAAAATAATACTATTCGGTTGAAGTGCAAATTCAACCGAATAATCAAAGATTTATATTGCAAATTTGAAAAAAGGTGACTAATGTCACATTTCCACTAGGTGGAATACACCTTGAGCATTAGCTGTGGTAATTTTTGCCACTTCACTCAACGGCATATCCAAAACGGTTGCAAGGTTTTCCGCAATATACCGGGTGTAAGCAGGTTCGTTTCGTTTACCTCTTTTTGGGACAGGCGCTAAGTAAGGGCTATCTGTTTCTAGCACCACCCTATCCAAACCAATTTTTGCCACCACCTCTTTAACTCCTGCCTTTTTAAAGGTAGATACTCCCCCAATTCCCAAATAAAAACCCAGTTTTGTTATTTCCTGTGCTAACTCCTCACTCTCCGTAAAACAATGGAATACACCCGTGAGCTTACCTTTGTAAGGCTTCAAGATTTCAATCACTTTTTGAGTTGCATTCCTGGTATGTAAAGACACGGGTAATTTGTATTCAATGGCCCATTCTACTTGAGTGATTAATGCCTCAATTTGCCATACTTCAGTGGTTTTATCCCAATGAAGATCCATACCAATCTCCCCAATTCCGCAATACAAGGTTCTGTTTTCAAGAAACTTCTCATGCATCTGTGTTAGTACCGATTTAAAATCTTCTTTTACATCACAGGGGTGTAATCCCATCATGGGAAACATATTTTCAGGAAAACGATCTTGTAGAGTCAACATCGCTGATATACTATTAAGGTCTATATTTGGGAGCAATACTTTGTCCACTCCAGCTTCAATACTTCGTTCAATAGTATCTACCAAATCTTCTTTGAAGTCATCTGCA
>VMCP01000032.1 GCA_008081305.1 Bacteroidota bacterium
CCGATGACTTTTGGAGAGATTACGATCAAAAATGAATCAGGTAAAACACTCACGACAACTAAAGCGTCTGTATTTGAAATCACACTACCCCGTTCACCTTATTTGATTTTTGGTTTCATAGAAGGTGAAAAGGTTTTTGGAAAATATGTAAAAAGTCAAGCTCACACAGATACTATCGAGTATGGAACCGGTATTTCTTTGATTGGAGCTGTAGAAATAAGAGCCAAGAACAGAGGTAGTTTTATGCAGAGCATCAAACCTAGAGAGCTCGAACTAAATGTGGGTGTAGGTTCTTCCATTGAAAACTTGATTAAAACCTTAGGTGGAGTAAGTAGCAACAATGAAATGTCCTCTCAATTCTCTGTAAGAGGAGGAAACTTTGATGAGAATCTTATTTACGTTAACGACATTGAAATATATCGTCCTCAATTGATTCAAAACGGACAACAAGAAGGGCTTAGTTTCATTCATTCAAACCTTGTTGAAGAAATCAATTTTTCAACGGGAGGATTTTCATCGGAATATGGTGATAAAATGAGTTCTGTTCTAGATGTATCGTATATAAAACCAGACTCTCAAGAAGTAATTGCAACCCTGGGCACCATGTTAAATTCCTTTGGTTATATGGGAAAACATAAGTCCCTATCTGGAATCTTAAGTTTCCGTCATTTTTCGAATAGCTTGCTCACGGGAACCTTAAACACGGATGGTACTTACAGCATGAACTTTGCGGATGCTCAGGCATTTATTAAATGGGATATTAATCGCTTTTGGTCATTAGATTTCCTAGGAAACTATGCTCGCAATGCATTTCAGCTCATTCCTGAAAGCAGAACAACCGAGTTTGGAACCATACAGAATGCCTATCAGTTGAATGTATTCATGGCGGGACAAGAAAACCTAAACTATGAATACCAACTAGGCGCCCTCACGTTAAACTATACTCCTTCTTTTTATTCTCGCTTTAAATGGATAGCCAGCGTAACCTCTATCAATGAAGAAGAGTATTTTGATGTACAGGGAGCATATAGTTTAAATGAACTTGATCGTGACCTTGGTTCAGATAATCTAGGGTCTCCCCTACGAACTTTGGGTTACGGGTACTATCTAGATCACGGGCGTAACAGAATGCAAAGCCGTATCATCAACGTTAGTCATCTTGGAGAATTCGGTAAAAAAACAGCATCCTCGCAGTTTAAATATGGTATCAGACTGAATCAAGAACTCATCCAAGATCGTTTTTATGAATGGTTGTATTCAGATAGTGCAGATTACAATCTAGCTCCTTGGAGTACGGCGCTGGATAGCATTATTTTGGATGATGTGGTTCGTGCCAACAACGAAATCAATAGCACCCGAATCAATGGATATGCTCAGCTGAATCAATACTTTGGTTCAAGTAAAAAACTTTGGCTAAACGCAGGTATCCGAAGTAGCTATTGGAGTTTAAACAACGAATGGCTGATTATGCCAAGGGTTGCGTTTTATTACGAACCCAATAAAAGAGCATTTAATAATAAAGACACGAACTCTTTCAATCCAAAAACGATTCTTCGCTTTGCTTTTGGCGCTTATCACCAGCCTCCATTCTATCGTGAACTGAGAAATTTTAGCGGACAAATCAATCCGAGTCTGCGTGCTCAAAAATCATGGCACTACGTACTTGGATTAGATAGAACCGTCCGTTTATGGGGGAAAGATTTCAAATACTCTGCTGAAGCCTACTATAAACAACTTTCTGATATTGTCCCATACATTTACGACAACATTAGAATCAGATATTATGCTCAAAACTCGAGCAATGGATATGCCATGGGGTTTGACAACCGTTTATATGGGCAGTTTAACGACGGATTAGAAAGCTGGTTTACCCTGAGCTTCTTAAAAACCGAAGAACAGATTAATTATGTGGATGACGCAGGTAATCCTATGATTTCTGAATATTTAAGACGCCCTACGGATAGGAGGGTGAACTTTTCCGCAATATTCCAAGATCGGCTTCCTTCAAACCCTAGTGTACGAGTTAATCTAAGTCTAATTATTGGTTCAGCAATCCCATATTACCTTGATGGCTCTGCGCGCTACAGTACAACACCAAGCATTATTCCCGCTTATCGTCGCGTGGATATTGGATTTAGTAAGGTACTAAAAGATAAAAATAGCAAAGGAAGAAACTGGAAATGGGTAAAAGAAGCATGGGTATCCCTAGATATATTCAATTTGCTTGACATCAATAACGTTATCGCTTATTCGTGGGTCAAGGACCTCAATAACAACCGTTATGGTGTCCCTGAATATCTCACAGGCAGAATGCTAAATCTGCGCATTCAAGCGAAAATTTAATCCCTTAATTTCCTGGATCAGTAGGCTCTTCTACCCCATCTCCTTCCTCAGAATTCTCCGTTGACTCCACTGATTTTAATTTTGCATTGCAATCCTTAAGTTGGGTTTGAAGTTGCTCAATCTCAGCTCTTAAATTACTTAATTCCGTATTGTTTGTCTTGATGATTTCACCAAGCTTGGCCATATCCGTATCCATGGTGACAATCTGAGACTTCAGCGCGTCATAATCGTCTGTTACCAATTTTTTCTCACCTTTTATTTTTTCAAGTTCCGCCTTGATACTAGCCAATTCATCCTTGCATTTTTTATTATTTGCTTCACTCGCTAAAATCGCCTTTTCCTTTGTAGATAGAACTTCATTTAACCGATTAACCTCTTTTTTCAAAGCCTCATCACCCTGAGAAGTGGAGGCCATTTTACTTTTCAGGTTAGTTAACTCGGCTTTGATACCAGCCAAGTCTTGGCTCAACTTATTCCTATCGGTAATTGTTGATGATAAAGAGTCTCTCAGTTGGGCAATCTTGGCATCGCTCGAGCTCGTGCTTGATGTTGATTTCTTACATTTGTTTAGTTCGGTCTCAATTCCATCCATCTTGGATTTTAAGGTCGAAATTTCAGATTGGGCATCGTTCAGTTGTCGTTCCAGATCTTTTTTCTGACTCTCTAATTCAAGAATGGTTTGTTTACACTCTTCAGAATTCGTGTTATTCTTTTCTATTTGACTTTTTTCATATGTTTCTTTCCATTTCTTTACCTCTGCATCCTTTTTTGTTATCTCTGAAGCGATGATATTGGCTTTCTTGATTTGCTTCTCCTTTTCGTTATTGCATGCTTCCAATAGTTTGGTGAGTCTTAAAAGCTCAGCATCAGAAATAGCCAACTTACCTTTGAGTAGCTGAATTGAATCTCTGATTTGTTTAGAATTGTCGGTAGTTGCCTGAATTTTGGATTGATTCTTTTTGCACTGATCCAATTCATCTTTCTTCGCAGCAAGTTCTGATTTAAGCTTTTCTATGCTTTCGTTGAGCTCTTTCAACTTCTGCTCAAAGTCTGCAAATTTTTCTTTTGAAGTATATTTCTCATCAT
>VMCP01000213.1 GCA_008081305.1 Bacteroidota bacterium
AACTTCATCATTAAAAACAAGGTTGAGCTGAAACAGCCACTTAAGAATTCTACCACCAAAAGTCGTTCCATCACCATTAACGGAAATGGATACAACATTACAGGAAGCCTCGTGAGTGAACTTCTTCATCTGAATGGAACCGACCACATAATTCTTAAAAATCTGCAAATTATCAATACGAGCACAAACGCAAATTCAGCGGGTGTTCGATTCAGTAACCGCGCGGACTCCAATACTATTGACAGTTGTTTGATAAAGTTAGGAAGTTTACAAGCAGGAACATCTGACACTGGGGCATATATTACTTTTTCTAGCAGCAACTCATCATACATGACCAATAACAGTAAATCCAATGGCGTTTATAACACCATTCAAAATTGTATGTTGAGTACCAACGGAGGATCTGGGCCGCGTTATGCGATCATCGATCAACAGAGTTCCTCAAACTTTCGCAATACACCAACACATAACTCATTTATCAAAAATGAAATTCAAAATTTCTATTCTACCGCTTTTTTGTTACGATACGTAAATAGCGAAGTCATCATTGGAAATAAGATCAGCAGAATAAATGCAGGATCGAATGATTACATAGATTCGAACGCCGTTGTTTTTCATGTACAAGACAGTAGGAATAATGTTACATCAACCCAAATTTCACAAAACACCATTCAGGATATTCCTTATGCGGGTTCGAGCTTAACAGCAAGCACCTCACCTGCATTCAACTTCAAAATATTGGAATTGAATAATACCAGTGGGAACGACTCGGTTTATTTCGAGTTTTTATCTAATGAAATAAAAGACATCAAACTGTCTGGAGCGTTTGTGGGTTGCAATAGCGAAAAGAATTCATTTCTGAACCTATCAAAAAATAAATTCCACGATATCGAATCATACACCGGAACTTCCTATGGGTATAACCTGCAGTCTAATCAAGGCTTATTGATAAATGAAAATATTTTCAAGACATCTAAGTACTCTATAAATAGTACAAACTATGCTTGGATCATTTACCTAAGAAACAATACCCAAGCGAAAGGTAAAGTAATAGAAATTAATCGCAACCAAATTGATTCCAACAAAGCCACTTACTTGGGATCTATTTCCATATTTGGACAAAGCGATTATGACATCATAGGAAATAAAATCACCCATAATCGGATTACCTCCACCGATTGGAACAGTTTTACAGGTATCTACACCATTCGTTGTGGTAACCTCAACGTTATTTCCAACCTGATTGCAAATAACATCAGCAATGGTATGATGCTCACCTGGTACTCTGAAAATACTTCGAGTAGTTTATACACCTACAATGCGTATTACAACACCATCGTGTTTAACGATTCCGGCCTTAGTACATTTGATCAATACGTTTCCTTTTTCTATGATCAATCCGAACTAAATTTTGTTGGAAATGTGATTCAAGCCAAAGGAACTGCAAGTGCTTACATGAATTACATTCTGAATCCAGGAACTGTAAAAGACAATAACATTTGGTCAGAGGGTAAATTCTCAAATGAGTACTGGCAATTAGGTAATAACTCCTACAATAAATTTTCAGATTGGTATGCTGACTCAAAGTCAGATAAATCAAATCATAATCAATCCCCACGTTTTCGTAATGAGAAAGCTGGTGACTACAGAAGCGGTCAGGTATTGAATCAAAACAATACAAAAGCTACTACATTCAGCACCACGGATGTACTCGGAACAAAAAGATCTCAAATCATGCATGACAGAGGCGCGATAGAGTCCTATTTTGATTTGGGATTCAGAACAGATTATACCGCGTCAATTGATACCGTTTGTTCCGGTTATATATTTGATCCTACGGTTTGGGTTGTAAATAACTTTAGTGACACTGTTTCAACCTTGAAAATTGGGTATTTCGTTAATGGAAAACACTACAGCGAATCGTTTAGCCAATCGGTTCCAGCAGGTGATTCCGTAAAACTAAATTTTTCAAAACCCATTCAAATAAACACCCCAGGAACACAAACAATTGCTATCTATCAAGCAATAAATGATGATAATTCCCTGCTCGACACCCACAAGATAACAGTGTTTGTTAAACCTGCTCCCGGAGGTTCCCAACTCACAGCCATAGGTAGCAGCGGACTAAATAGACCCCGCTACAGTCGCTTCACGACAACAGACAAAACAATTCGAGGGTTACAATTAACCTATGAAGTGAGTGCGCCAAGAGGCTTTAATAATGGTGATTACGGGTCAAAATGGACGGCCAGCGCTTCCGCTCATACTGTATCGGGACGCTATGTAAATGGAGCGACCGTTACAGCACCTTCAACTTCAAGTTCCTTGCTATGGGGTTTTAATAGTAGCGATACGCTCATTGATGACAGTACTTTAACATGGAGATTGAAACTAACGGATTTAGTTAACGGTTGTGATACTATCATAAATCGATTGGTTTATATAAGCCCCACACCCAAAGTTGATTTTGAAATTAATCAACCCTTGTGTAGCGATGACAGTCTGAAATTCATCAATACGTCTTTTATAAATTCTACAAACGTTTATCTGGAATACAAATGGGAATTTGGCACCAACAATCCTTTAGATACATCGATACAGAAAGATCCAATATTTAAATATGACACAAGTGGAAACTTTAATAGCACGCTGTATATCACTAGTTTTCCTGACACCTTTGTATTTGTTAATAATCAAGGCCTTAACATTGTAAAAAGCCCAAGCGCTGACTTTAGCAGAGACAACGCATGTGAAGGCAAACCAGTAAAGTTTGATAATAAAACGAGCCCAATTAATGCGAAGATGAGCTGGAATTTTGGCGGAGCAGACACGGTAATAAATGCCACCAATTTCAACCGAGTATTCACTAATTACGGCACCTATTACGTCTCTTTAACAGCCGAAGATAAAGGTTGTAAAAACACCAAAATCACAAAGGTTAGTGTTTACGAACAACCCGTTGCTTCCTTCGATCTTACCTCAGGTAGCTGTCAATTTGAGGAGTTTCGATTCCAAAACAACACAACCATGAAGGCCAGTTTATTTGGTAATGTCTGGGACTTCGATGAAACTAATGGAAAATCCACCTCTCGCTCCCCTGCCTATAAATTTCAAACCTCGGGTGATAAACGTGTAAAACTCATCGTCAATTCTGAGTTTGGTTGCTCAGATACGATAACCAAAAATATCAAGGTAAATCGCAGTCCTGTGGTTGAAATAGCCGCTTTTGATACTTGTTCAAAAAGAGATGGAATTTTAACCGACATTACTGATTACCAAGGGGAATCTTTGGCTAGCCGAACCTGGAAAGTAGACGGTGGCACTATGGGCTCAAGTGACTCATTGTATTACTCATGGAATGATGAAGGCACTTTCAATATTGAATTATCCATTTCATTCGCGAATGGTTGTACCTC
>VMCP01000015.1 GCA_008081305.1 Bacteroidota bacterium
TTGTTGTTAATGTAGTTTTTAATCATGTGGTAATATGTTTTTACAGTTGTCAGCATCTAAACTATAACAATGACAGAACTACTTTATCAGCTCTACCATAGTTCGTCATGAATTATGGGAAAACACTGACGAAGATTATATTAATCAATGACTCGGTTAATCAATTTTATGACCGTGATATTTTTTTATGACCCATTATATATTTCTATCATTTAGGCACTTAGGGTACTATTTTTTAATGACCCAACCCATATAAAAAAAGCGTTGTAAATTCGCCGCATGAAAGAAATTGTGGTAAGTGGGATCCGTCCGACTGGCAAGCTTCATTTAGGAAATTATTTTGGTGCGTTCAAGCAGTTTTTAACGCTCCAAGAGGAGTATGATTCTTACTTCTTTATTGCCGATTATCACAGTTTAACTACACACCCAAATCCTCAGGATCTGAAAGGCAGTGTGCGTCGTGTTTTGGCTGAATATATAGCGTTGGGACTGGACCCTGAAAAATGTACTATCTACATCCAGTCCGACTTACCTGAAACGGCAGAATTATATCTCATGCTAAACATGAATGCCTACCTTGGAGAGCTCGAAAGGGTAACTTCTTTTAAAGACAAAGTGCGTTCTCAACCCAATAACGTCAATGCTGGACTACTCACCTACCCTGTTCTCATGGCAGCAGACATCCTCATACACAGAGGTGCAAAAGTTCCGGTAGGTAAAGACCAAGAACAGCACTTGGAAATGGCTAGAACATTCGGAAATCGATTCAATCGATTATACGAAAATGAAATTTTCCCTGAGCCTCAAGCATTCAGTGTGACTAAAGAACTCGTTAAGGTTCCTGGATTAACAGGAGGTGGTAAAATGAGAAAAAGCGCGGGTGAGGCAGATACCATATATCTAAACGAAGAAGCCAAAGCACTGCAGAAAAAAATCATGAGAGCCGTTAGCGATAGTGGACCTGCAGAGGCCGGCCAACCAAAAAGTGTTCCTGTGCAAAATCTATTTGACTTAATGTCGTTGGTTTGCGCTCAAGAAACCATCGACTTTTTTAACGAAGAACACCAAAAAGGAGCCATTCGATACGGTGATCTAAAAAAGCAGCTCGCTGCTGACATGGAAACGTTCATTGCTCCATTGAGAGAAAGCATTAACGCGCAGTTAGAAAAAGAGAAGGAATTGGATGAAATTGCGGCTTATGGAGCGGAAAAAGCACGAAAAAGTGCTGCTGAAACCATGAATGCCGTACGTGAATCGGTAGGATTCAAAAAGATTTGGTAAAAATAGTCGTATTTTGAAGTGATGCTAGACGTTTCTTTGATCGTACCGCTCTACAACGAGGAAGAATCCTTACCCGAATTGTGTGCCTGGATTAAAAGGGTTTGTGATGCAGAGAAACTGCAATATGAAATCATTCTGCTTGACGATGGAAGTACCGATAAATCTTGGAAAGTCATAGAAGAATTGGGTAAAACCCAAACGGAAATCAAGGGAATCCAATTACGTCGAAACTACGGAAAAAGCGGAGCTTTAAATGTCGGATTTCGAGAAGCTCAGGGTGAAGTGGTCATCACCATGGATGCCGACTTACAAGATTCTCCGGATGAAATACCCGCATTGCGTGATATGATTCTAAAGGAGAATTACCAAGTAGTGAGTGGATGGAAGAAAAAACGGTACGATCCGATTTCCAAAACCATTCCAACCAAGTTATTCAATTGGGCCACACGCAAGATGAGCGACATCGAACTAAACGACTTTAACTGCGGTCTTAAGGCGTATCACCATGAGGTGGTTAAGAATATTGAAGTTTATGGTGAGATGCATCGATACATCCCCGTATTAGCCAAATGGGGTGGTTTCCCTCGCATAGGTGAAAAAGTAGTAGAGCATCAAGCGAGAAAATACGGAAGCAGCAAGTTTGGAATGGACCGTTTCATCAATGGTTTTCTTGATTTACTCAGCCTTTATTTCATGAGTAAATTCGGTAAACGCCCGATGCACTTTTTTGGATTATATGGCGTTTTGAGCTTCTTAATGGGTACGATACTCGCCTTCATCATCATTGGAAATAAATTGTATTACACATATTGGCTCCATCAAAGAGCCCCATTGGTGACCGATTCTCCCCTTTTCTATTTGGGATTATTGGCGATGATCATAGGTACACAGCTTTTCCTTGCTGGATTTTTAGGCGAACTAGTGAGTAGAAATAGTGCTGATCGTAATGATTACAGCATCAAAAGCCGCGTGAATTGAGCTGGAAAAATCAACACATCGTGATTGTCGGTCCTGCACACCCTTTACGCGGTGGTTTGGCTACTTATAATGAACGATTGGCCTTAGAGTTACAAAAGCACAACCGCGTGACGATTCTCACCTTCACTTTACAGTATCCGAATTTTTTATTTCCTGGCGAATCGCAATATTCGGACTCCCCTAAACCGGAGCATTTAGATATTGATGTTGCATTGAATAGTGTAAACCCATTCAATTGGATAAAGGTCGGGCTGAAGTATAAAAAACTTCGTCCGGATGTTATCATTTTCCGATTCTGGATGCCGTTTTTTGGGCCTGCTTTTGGACTGTTCGGCAGAATTGTAAAATCTAATAAACACACGCGTCTTATCGCAATTACCGACAACATTATCCCTCATGAAACACGGTTTTTTGATCGCCCGTTTACTTCTTATTTTCTGAGGATGTTAGATGGTGCAGTGAGCATGAGCCGAGAAGTTTTACAGGATTTGAAAACACAGTTCCCGAAAACAAAGGTGAGCCAAAATGCCCAGTACAACCCTCATCCGCTGTATGATAATTTTGGAGAGAAATTACTGCGGAATGATGCGTGTACAGCATTAGGACTCAACCCCGATCGGAAATATATTTTATTTTTTGGATTCATCCGGAAATACAAAGGGCTGGATTGGTTAATCGAGGCATTTCTTCAAGCCGCTGATCAACTTGAAAACGTTGATTTACTCATTGCGGGAGAATTTTATGAGGATGCAGCACCTTATCATGCAATCAACGAAAATAGTACCTTAAAAGACCGCATTCATTGGCATACCCACTTTATTCCAAATGAGCGTGTTTCCGCCTATTTTTCGGTTGCGGATTTGGTTGCACAATCTTACAAAAGCGCTACCCAAAGCGGGGTCAGCCAGGTGGCGTATCATTTTGATGTGCCAATGCTCATCACTAATGTGGGCGGTTTATCAGAGCTTGTACCGCATGACGTTGCTGGTTGGGTAAGCGAACCAAATATTAAGTCTATTTCCCAGGGTTTAGTTGAAGTTTTCAAAGCAGATCGACTGACTCGTTACCAAAAGAACCTACCAGATATCAAATCCGAATTCTCTTGGGAAAAGATGGTGGAAGCGCTCGATCTCTAAGTTTCAGGTT
>VMCP01000155.1 GCA_008081305.1 Bacteroidota bacterium
AATGGAACTCAGTTAATACAGCAGCCAAACAGGTGCCTTTGAAGGGTTATTATTCTCTGAGGAGCACAACAAGTATGTAGAGCCTGAGCATCCTGTCGTATTTCTGCCCAATGACAACGAGCGTTTTATTTGGCAGAGTGAAAGAGACGGATTCAATCATATATATGTTTATCAGCAAGGGGTACTAAGCCAACTCACTAAGGGCAATTATATCATCACTGAATTCCTTGGTTTTGATAAATCTGGAAAGTACTTATTAGCGAACTCGACTTTAGAAGGTGCTGAAGGAAACGCATTGGAGCGCACACCCATCCTCGTTCGGTTAAGCGATGGAAGTATTACCGAATTGGCTGCTGGATACGGAATGACAGACTGCCAGTGGAATAAAGAGAGTGGCTTATTGATCGTTGGCTTAAGTAATTTAAATATGCCCTACAACTCCTACTCTATTGATGTCAACCAAGTCATCAAGTTTATTGATAAAGGAGGAGAAGCAAACCCAATCCTCTTGGAGGAAATTGAAAGTCCAATCAAGGATTATAACATTGGCTTAATTACATTAAATACCATTCAAAATGACGGGATTGATTTGTATACACGTACCTTTTTCCCTCCAGATTTTGATCCCACAAAAAAGTATCCTGTAGTCGTTTATGTATACGGTGGCCCTCACGCCCAAATGATACAAAATCGATGGCTGGGTGGAGGTAATATGTGGATGGCATACATGGCTTCAAAAGGATACATCGTTTTCACTTTGGACAACCGAGGGTCTGCAAATCGAGGTTTCAACTTTGAAAATGCCGTTCATCGTCAACTTGGAACACTTGAAATGAGTGATCAACTAGCCGGAGTTAATTATCTTAAATCATTGCAATACGTAGATTCAACCAGAATTGGTGTTCACGGATGGAGTTTTGGAGGATTTATGACGACCAGTTTAATGACCCGCTCACCAGGTGTATATAAAGTAGGTGTCGCTGGTGGGCCAGTAATTGATTGGAAATACTATGAAATCATGTATACCGAACGGTATATGGATCGACCCGAAGAAAACCCAGAGGGATACAAACTAAATAGCTTACTTCAATATGCACCGAATTTAGAAGGCCGATTACTTATGATACACGGTGCAGATGATAATGTGGTCGTATGGCAACACAGCATGTTGTTCCTTGAGAAATCAATAAAAGCTAGTAATGCCAACCTAGATTATTTGGTTTATCCTGGTCACGAACACAACGTAAGAGGAAGAGATCGTATTCACTTGTACAAAAAAGTTAGTCAGTATTTCTTTGATCATTTGTAAAAAAGATTTTGGGTTTGGTAGCAGAGCATAGAATTGAGTTAGTAGAATGCCCAAGAGATGCCATACAAGGCATCAAACATTTCATACCCACCAAAACAAAAATCGAATATATCAATAAGCTGTTAACCTGCGGTTTTGATGTACTAGATTGCGGAAGCTTTGTTCATCCATCTGCAGTTCCTCAAATGGCCGATACGGCTGATGTAATAAGGGGCTTAGATCACAAAGAATCTTCTACGGAGTTATTGGTTATTGTAGCCAATGAACGTGGAGCCATTAGAGCCGCTGCATTTGATAGAATTAAGTACTTGGGATATCCGTTTTCATTAAGTGAGCAGTTTCAAAAGAGAAATACAAATTCCAGTAGAGAAGATGCCTTTCGCAGGCTTGAGAAGATACAAGATATCGCCCGTGTTTCCGGTAAAAAGGTAGTAGCCTACATTAGCATGGCATTTGGCAATCCTTACGGAGAGGAATACAAAGCAGAATGGGTGATTGAATGGGCTAAACGAATACATGGTTTGGGGATTGATATCATCAGTTTAGCGGATACCACCTCCCAAGCGAATTCCACGATCATACAGCAACTATTCCATGAAATGAATGTCGAACTGCCTGATGTAACGACAGGTGCGCATTTTCATGCATCGCCTATTGATTATAAAGATAAAATTGAGGCCGCTTTGCGTGCAGGATGCAGGAGGTTTGATTCTGCTCTATTAGGATATGGGGGATGCCCATTTGCAAAAGATGATATGGTTGGGAATGTGCCTACTGAGGGCTTGCTTGACGTTTTAAAGTCTAACGGCTTCAAAACGTCTGCAAGAATCAACAAAGAAATAATAGAATTGGCATCTCAGACCTATAACGGCTGATCGCCTAGCTTCGATAACGAAGTAAATCAATAATGGTGTCTAGCTTTTGCATAAGGATATCGTTATAATCACTCTCCTTCGCACGAATCACAACGGATGAAGGATTTTGTAACTCCTCCTCGTTGCCATCACCGATAAACAAATCCATTGGGTTCACCTCTAACACGTTACATATTTTCTCTAAGGTATCAACACGCATAGATTGCTTTTTTAACATGTAATGGAACCCTTGTTCACTCAAACCACAGAGTTTGGCTAACTCTTTGATTGGAATTCTCTTCCCCGCGGCAAGACTTTTAATTTTGTTGTAGTCTAACTTACTCACTTTAAGATGTAATTATTTTACCATATAAAAGAACATAGCAACTGCTACAACACTAAGACGAAGATTTAACGTGTATATTTTACACTCTTTCTAAAAAAAGTTACCTGATACAACTATATTGTTGATTAACAAATACTTATACAATATAAAAAATAACAAAAGGAGTTTTCTATGACAAAAAAAAGACGCTCGGGAGCGTCTTTTTACTTGATTAAATGTAAGATTAGGGGTTCAAGCGATTCTTTTCTAAAAGCGCATTAATGCTATCCTTGTAATTCTTACCAATAGGTACATCAATACCCCCTTCAAGGTGAACCACTGTATTTTGAATAGATTTAATTTTATCAATGGCAATGATATAGCTTCTGTGAACACGAGTAAATCTTTCGGATGGTAAACCTGCTTCCATATTTCTCATGGTCTGCAAAGTTACGACCCTCTTTTCGGGGCTTATCCAGATTTTCACATAATCGGCAAATGCCTCTACGTAGTAGATGTCCTTGTAAAAGATCTTTTTAAATTCACCGTCCACCTTGACATATACATAGTCATCTTCGGTTTCTGCCATTTCATTGGCGGCTTGACGTAACTCCATGTATTCTTCGAGTCGTTTAATGGCTTTATCAAAACGATCTGGAGAGATAGGTTTTACCAAATAGTCTAAGGCCTCAAACTCAAATGCTTCGGCGGCATAATCGGGATACGCCGTTGTGAAAATAACCGCGTATGGCATAGGATATTGTCTTTTGATAAACTCTAAGCCTGTTTCACCTGGCATTTGAATATCACAAAATACCACATCGGGTTTCAAGTGTTCTAACTGTTCAGCCAATCCATTGGTAGAACTAAATTTACCTACAACTTCAATTTCTTGATATGCCTTCAGTAGATT
>VMCP01000021.1 GCA_008081305.1 Bacteroidota bacterium
ATTACCATGGCAGATGCACCTCCGCCACCGTTACAAATACCTGCACCACCAAATTTGCCTCCATTTTGTTTTAGAACATTTAATAGAGTAACCATGATGCGAGCGCCAGAAGCTCCCAAGGGGTGACCCAAGGAAACAGCACCACCATTAATATTGGTTTTTGCAGGGTCTAAGTTCATTAACTTTATATTGGCTAAACCAACCACGCTAAACGCCTCGTTAAGTTCAATAGCATCTAAATCGCTCATTTCGATTCCTGCGCGCTTCACAGCAATTGGGAGTGCAGCACTTGGGGAAGTGGTAAACCATTCTGGTGATTGTTCTGCATCTGCAATACCTGAAATTTTGGCAAGCGGGGTTAATCCTAACTCCTTTAGTTTTTCTCCACTAACCAAAACCATAGCAGCGGCACCATCATTGATGGTAGAAGCATTAGCTGCGGTTACCGTTCCGTCTTTTTTGAACACTGGACGCAACGAAGGGATTTTATCGAACCTTACATTCTTGTATTCCTCATCCTCCTCCACTGTAATATCTCCTTTACGGGTGCTAATGGTTACAGGAGCAATTTCATCATTGAATTTTCCTGATTTCCATGCATTAGCTGAACGTTCATAACTTTCAATGGCAAAGGCATCTTGTTCTTCTCTGCTAAAGTTGTATTCCGAAGCACAGGTTTCCGCACAAACACCCATGAGGCTATCGCTGTATACATCGGTTAATCCATCGTGCACAATGCCATCTATTGCGGTGAAGTTTCCGTATTTGTATCCATTACGACTTTTTGGTAAGTAATGTGGGGCTAAACTCATGCTCTCCATACCGCCAGCAACAACGACATCTGCATATCCTAACTGTATGCTTTGCATGCCAAGAGCTATGGACTTCATTCCACTTGCACACACCTTATTTACAGTGGTTGCCGGAACGTTGTCTGGTATTCCAGCAAACTTCGATGCTTGTCTTGCTGGTGCTTGTCCTACTCCAGCTTGAAGCACATTTCCCATGATTACCTCGTTCACCTCATCAGCAGAAATACCTGCATGCTCTAATGCTGCTTTTATGGCTACAGAACCTAATTGTGTTGCAGGTACCGATGATAAGGCACCGTTAAAACTACCCAAAGGAGTACGTTTGGCTCCTACGATATAAACTTCTTTCGTCATAATTCTTCCAAAACAAAGTTAGCAATTATTCATGGTGATCTTGAAAAACAAGCATTTCAATCTGTAGTAGATGGAATCGTATATCCTTACCTTTGAAACTGTGTTACTACTTTTAGAGTCAACAGCAAATTTCCCCTCGGTTGGGTTGCTCAACAAAGAGGGTGATTTGGTATGGCACAAAGTGAGTGATATAGAACGATCTCATGCCGAAATGCTGCCCGTATTTGCAAACGAAGCACTTCAGTTTATAAAAGATAAACAAGAGAATTTAAGTGCGGTAGCGGTAAACAAGGGTCCTGGAAGTTATACAGGTTTGAGGATCGCCACAAGTTTAGCAAAAGGCATATGCTTGGGAAGTGATGTGCCTTTAATCGGTGTAGATGGGTTAGCGGGATTATCCTCTTTTCAATTACAAGCGTTTCCAAATTTGAGTCTTTCCGTTTCTATGTTGGATGCTCGACGTGATGAGGTATATGCAATAAAGCAATATCGGGGTCAATCACCTACCGAAGCTCAACCCGTAATTCTGAGTGAAAATATTTGGAATGAGGATCAAAATGAAACAGTAGGGTTTATTGGCAATGCATCTGAAAAGGCGGAGAATTTGCTTGGCTGGTCACCTGTTATTCGTACAAAAGGCCCAGATGTAAAACAATGGGCTTCACTTGCATTTGATATGTGGCAAAACAAGCAACACGAGTCCGTTGCTTATTTTGAACCTAATTACATTAAGGCTTACCAACCTGGTGTCAGTGAAAAATTCAAACTGTGAAGATTCTGTTTTTTGATAACTACGACAGTTTTACATTTAATCTTGTTGACTATTTATCTAGATTAAATGTAGAGGTTGTGGTATACAATGATGGAATTACAGAAAAGGAGTTTCAATCTATCTCTGAATTTGACGCATTGGTCATTGGACCTGGCCCAAATTCTCCAAAAGATTCAATGATGTTGAATCGTGTTCTCAAAAAATGGATACCTACAAAACAGCCCGTACTTGGAGTTTGCCTAGGGCACCAAGCTATTGGAGAGATGTTGGGTTTGTCATTAGAAAAAGCAAACTTTCCTATGCATGGGAAACAATCCTTAGGAAGACACAATGGTGAGGGGATTTTTAAGGGCATAACTAACCCAATGCCTGTTGCTAGATATCATTCTTTAATCTTACGCGAAAATGCCTCTACCACATCGGTAAAAGTCTGTATGACCGATGAAGAAGGGCAAATTATGGCCATCAAGCATCAAGAGTTTCCATTCTGGGGGATTCAATTTCATCCTGAGAGTATTTTAACTCCCCAAGGATTAAAACTGCTACAGAATTGGATTGAGTTATGTGATTAACTCTCTCAAGAGTTTACGAATAGCCTGGCTGCTGAATCCGCACAATTCATAGAGCTCACTGTTCTTTCCATGAACAACAAAATGATCTTCAATTCCCAAGTGTTGGGTTGCGCCATTTGTTTTTAGTTGTGCACAGGCATACTGACCAAAACCACCCTGAATTTGTCCGTCCTCTACCGTGATAACATGCGTGTATTGTTTAGTGAGTTTGATTTCAGGCCATGGTTTGATTTTTAATACATGGAGATGATCAAATACATTTGAGTTATCAGGATATCCATTAACAGCAAGTTCCGTTGCCTTTCCGGTAGTAATGAGTAGCACATTAGCTCCTGGATGTGTATTCAGCCATTGGTATTCATCAGGTACTAATTCTAAAGTTGGCACAGCTCCTTTAGGGTAACGAATGGCACTTGGAGTATTGTTTTCAAGGCTACGGTCTATGGCGAAGTTTAACTCCGATATCGTACATGGGGCGTATAATGTAAAATTAGGCACGCTAAGAATCATAGGGATATCAAACACTCCATGGTGAGTTGGTCCATCTTCACCTACTAATCCCGCACGGTCAATACATAGTGTGACTCCGAGGTTTTGCAAAGCGATATCGTGAATAAGTTGATCATATGCTCTTTGCAAGAATGTACTGTATATGCCGACGATTGGTTTTTTACCGGAGGCTGCTATTCCTGCAGCAAAAGTGAGTGCATGCTGTTCGGCAATATTCACATCAATAAACCGATCTGGAAATTTTTCCATGGCTCTAATCATGCCTGAGGAGGTAGGCATTGCAGGAGTTATTCCCAATATGTCTTCATCCTCTTCCGCTTTTTTAAGGATAATATCGCCAAATTCATGATGCCATGAT
>VMCP01000050.1 GCA_008081305.1 Bacteroidota bacterium
CACACCCTTTGCCCAGCCCGATGGTGACCTCCTAATTGATTTTGGTTTCGCCGCCGTTTCATCCGGTCGCCCTACCGCCGGCGGACCATCTGCTTTTCCTCCAGCAAAAGGAGGCGACAATGCACCAAACCCATCAGTAAGCTCAACATCTGCAGCTACTCCTTCCGGTGGACTTGGAAATATTGTAAATACATCTGACCAATCTGCTCCACTAGACCTCCCTCCCATTGACCCACCTGCCAGTAAAACACCTGCCGTTAATGCGAGGTTAAAAGGCGTTACTTCTCAAATAGGAAAGCGTACAGGCACTAGCAATGGTGATCCGAACGGTATCGAGGGCGGACAAGGGAATACCGGTTTTGGAGGTACCACAAACAATGGTGGTATTTTCGGGAATGGTGGGAATAGAGTCACCCGAAATACTGGCAATGGATTTTACAGTGCAGAAGGCTTCGCAAACCACACCATTAATTCTTCAGTTAAAAAAGTGAACGCAGACGGCGTGGGCGTAATTTACGCTCAAGTTATTGTAGATTGTGCAGGGAACGCAAGTGTTAAACGCGTGCTTCCCAAGGGTAATTACACTGGAACAGCGGTAAATGCAAAAAAGGTGATGAACTATTTCCTTTCAAGGTCGCGCTTCATCAAAGTCGGTGATAAATGCCCAGAGATTGGAACTATCTCACTCGATATCAAAAAAGGTCTTAACAACTAAGCGTTGACGTACCAAGAGTGCCTTGATTTCCTTTTCGGTCAACTCCCTATGTACCAAAACATGGGTAAAAAAGCATTCAAAAAGGATTTAACGAATACGTTAAAACTCCTCGATGCACTGGGTAATCCACATGAAGGAATACAATGGATCCATGTAGCAGGCACCAATGGAAAAGGATCCGTATCTTCAATGTTAGCCTCTATCCTGTCAGCTCATGGGCTAAAAACAGGGTTGTATACATCTCCCCATTTGTTAGATTATACAGAACGCATTCGTATTGATGGAAAACCTATAAGCCGAGAGGAAGTCATAGAGTTCGTTGAAACGATAAAACCTCATTGTTCTATCATTCAACCCTCCTTCTTTGAAATTACCGTGGCCATGGCATTTTATCATTTTGCAAAATATAAAATTGATATCGGTGTAATTGAAGTTGGGTTAGGCGGAAGATTAGATAGTACGAATGTGATTAATCCATTACTCTCCATTATAACATCTATTGGTTGGGACCATATGGACATGCTTGGGGATACCTTAGAACAAATTGCTTTTGAAAAAGCGGGTATCATTAAACCTGATGTACCCGTGGTGATTTCAGATGATATCCCTCAAAATGCGAAAGGAGTTATCTCAAAAAAAGCCATTGAATGTAATTCCTCTGTTCGATTAAGTATTGTATCGCCTACCTCATGGCAAGTAGCGCTTAAACTCAAAGGTAAATGGCAAACTCAAAATTTAAATACCGTATATACCGCATATCAATTCCTTAAAACAAAGATTGAGTTAATAGATGCCATTTCATTAAAAGGACTAAGTGAAATCAATTCATTGAGTGGCATACGTGGAAGATGGGAAATCATTCGTCAATCACCGTTAACGATTCTCGAAACTGGACATAACGAAGAGGCCATCCTGATGATCGTTGAAGAACTTAAAAATCAATTCCCTTCACATGAAATTCAATTTATTTGGGGAATGGTTGGTGAAAAAGATCGACAAAACATACTGAAGCACTTACCACAAAATGGCACTTACCATTTAGTTAAGCCATCCGTTGTTAGAGGCCTACCGGTTGAAAATTTAAGTATTGATTTTAGGAATTATGGCTTAACACACTATTGTTATGATTCCATTGATATAGCTGTTGAAACAGCGACTCAAATAGCGAACAAAAACGACTCTATCCTGTTCATCGGGGGAAGTACATTTGTTGTAGCTGATGCACTCCGGTATTTTGAAAATATATCATAAAAAAATGGCCACCTATTCGGTGGCCATTTTACATTAAGATAAATCTTGATTATCGTAACAATGTGATGGTTCCATCATAGGTATACTCTTTATCTTCAAAAGAGGTAATTACCAACCGATATACATACACACCTTGCATACATGGATTGTTTGCAGGGTCATTTCCATCCCATCCTTCATCTGGATCATTGGTTTCGAATAATTTCTCACCCCAACGATTATACACCTTTAAATCAAATGTCTTGAAGTTTGTAGCTACCGCGTTGAAGCGTTCGTTACGATTTGGACCTTCACTATTCGGTGTAAACACATCAGGAATAAATACGATGATATCTGGACCAATATGTACAAGTCTTGAGAAAGTATCCACACATCCATGGCTGGTGGTTGCCGTCATAAAGATTCTGTAGATACCAGTGTCTTTAGAATAAGCAAACTTCGGATTCTCACTCATAGCTGTGTCACCAGTTAAAGTTCCGAAATCCCAAACGTAAGAGATACTCGGGTTAAATGGAATCTCTTCAACTTTGGTTTTGTTGATCATCTGGAACTTAGGTAGGGCTACCGTAGTACTGTAAGAAGGATCCGTTTCAAAATAAGCATCTGGCAATGGATAAGCTTCAACATGTTGCGGACCATTCTCCGTGGTAGCACATTGACCACCATCAGGAGTATTATTGGTTACCGTAACTTTCACATCGTAGCGGCCTTGTGTTGGATACATGATACCAGCTGGGAATTGATCGTTGCTTGTATCTCCGTTCCCAAAGTCCCAATCGTATGACAATTGTCCTTGTGGTATTCCGCCTGTCTCCGTCACGCTCCAATCAGTTGATAATGGAATACAACCGGTGAATTTCGCCAAAGGCTCAAGGACAGGGTAAGGGTGAATAATGATCAATATTGAATCACTTGCTTGAGGACATACATCATTAGCAATTGGCTCAGTAGTCACTTTTAAGGAAGCCATTTTATTTGCCTTATCTCCAGGACCATGTGTATAAACAATGTTTTCCGCCGTACTATTATCTATGCTACCATCAGAGTTGTTCAATAAGGTCCAATTTACTTTTCCATTACTAAACTTACTCTCACTTTGTACAGGGAATGGTGTATTCTCACACTGTGGATATGGATTGATAGTGGTAATCTCTACTTCTGGCTGAGAACGTACAAATACATTATAGGTTTCTGTATCTGCACAACCGTTATTATCGGTGTAGGCTAGAGTCATCTCGTATGGGCCTTCAATTTCAGAAGTACCAGTAGAGATTGGATCAAACATACTACCACTAAGATTTGGACCAAACCATGTAGGAGTACCGCTTTGAGGTTTGGTATTGGTCATATCGATACGTGTGTTCAAATCCAATTTAGGACCAGAACTACATAAGGTAACCGGAGGCAGC
>VMCP01000149.1 GCA_008081305.1 Bacteroidota bacterium
GTTCCGGCTCAGAAATACTTGGGTTTTGTTCTTTTTACCAAAGTGCGTGTACACCGTTCCAAAAGCGTAGTTCCATTGATTGTAATCCGGTAAATAACCAAGTATGTATCGATTACTTTTCAATTGAACGCTATCGGTAATATTATCGTTCACTCCTGTATTAAGACGGAAAAAATCAAAGGCACCCACCGTGATTATACTTAGCTTATCGCGCTTGCCTAAATCGATGTTTACTTTCCCTTGATAGTCGATAAAGTTGGGCAGGAAAGGCAATCCCAATACGGTAAATAACCCTTGTAAGTAACTCTGTCTAGCTGAAAAAATATACGTTGCCTTCTTCCCAATTGGGCCGTCAGCGGTTAATCCTAAATCACTGCTACCTACCGTAAAACGGTACTTCCCCTTCTCTTTGTTTCCTTCGATTTGCTGGAAATCTATAACGGAACTTAAACCATTTGATTTATTCACTGGGTATGCCCCCGTAAAAAAATCTACTTTCTTGATAAAATTGACATTCAATAAACCTACAGGCCCGCCTGTACTTCCTTGGGTCTGAAAGTGGTTGATCACTGGTATTTCGATGCCATCGAGGTAAAATTTGTTTTCAGCAGGGGCACCGCCTCGGATGACCACATCGTTTCTAAAACCTGGGATTGAAATTACACCTGGCAGGGATTGGATGATTTTTGAAATATCACGATTACCACCAGGATTTCTTTCGATTTCTCGTATAGATAACTCCTGAGCCGAAACAGGACTACCTGCGTTTCTTTTTTGCAATGAGGATCTACGGATGTTCACCTCTCCTATTTGATCGGCTATAGACTCCAAACTGATGGTTATTTTATTCCGTTTATCGTATGTGATAAGCTGTTCTTCTGCACTGGCCTGATTAAACCCTGGCGCAGTTGCACTAATTACATAGAATCCAGGCTCGGGTAACGTAAATGAGAAAACCCCTTCCTTATTGGTTTTTACCGTATCCGTTGACTTGTATCTAAAAACACTTGCTTGGGGAATGGGTTTGTTGGTTTGTGCGTCTATCACAATACCTTCAATCGCTAAACTCTTATCGTCTTGCGCACTTATTCTGATTACAGAAAAAAGTGCTGTTAAGATGGCTAAAAACTTCAAACTTCTCATCGTTTCGTTTTGTTTAACAATCAAGACCACAAAGGGTTTAAAAATCAAACAAACAGCTTAAAACACCGATGAAGTTCCTGTATTATTTCCTTGAATGCATCTTAAAAAGATTAACTTTGTTGTCTTTAAATTTATGTTTGGTAACGTACTAGGAAGCATCGCTAAAATATTTGGTGGAAGCGCCCAAGAAAGATCTCTAAAGGAACTCCAACCTATTGTAGAAGAGATCAATACTCACTTTCAATCTTTTGCCTCGTTAAGTCACGATGAATTGCGCGGTAAAACAAACGAATTCCGTCAAAGAATTGCAGATTACTTAAAAGATATAGATACCGAGATTCAAGAGAAAAACGAGAAGGTGGAATCTCTACCGAATGAAGCGGTTCTAGAAAAGGAAGAAATATACGAGGAGATTACAAATCTTGAGAAATCAAGAGATGAAAAGCTCGAAGAAATCTTAGAGGAACTGCTGCCCGAAGCTTTTGCCGTAGTGAAAGAAAGTGCTAGAAGATTCACAGAAAACGAAACCATTGAATCTACGGCTACTGAATTAGATCGAGAGCTCGCAACTGAATTCCAAAATATCCGTGTTGAGGGAGACAAAGTCTTCTATTCAAACGAATGGGAAGCAGCTGGTGGTATGATTAAGTGGAACATGGTTCACTACGATGTTCAGTTAATCGGTGGAATCGCCTTGCATCAGGGGAACATTGCCGAAATGTCAACAGGTGAAGGTAAAACCCTGGTGAGTACCCTCCCGGCCTATCTTAATGCGCTTGGTGACCGTGGTGTTCACATGGTTACCGTTAACGATTATTTGGCACGAAGGGATGCTGAGTGGAATGCTCCTCTATTTAACTTTTTAGGTCTTAGAGTTGACTGTCTGGAGTACCATTCTCCTAATAGTTCTGCACGACGAGAAGCCTATAAAGCGCACATCACTTATGGGACCAACAATGAATTTGGTTTTGACTACCTGAGAGACAACATGTCTCACCAACCAGATGAATTGGTTCAACTAAAACATCATTATGCCATCATTGACGAGGTAGATAGTGTATTAATTGATGATGCCAGAACTCCGCTAATTATCAGTGGACCTACGCCTAAAGGAGATATCCAACAGTTTGATGCCTTAAAACCGCGTATCCAACAACTGGTAGAAGCGCAAAAGAAATACGCAGTTTCTAGCCTTTCTGAAGCGAAAAAATTAATCGCCGCCGGAAACGATGGTCCAAAAGAAGGAGAAGGTGGATTAGCATTATTCCGCGCACATCGTGCTTTACCAAAGAACAAAGCTTTGATTAAATTCTTGGGGGAGCCTGGGATGCGGTCCTTACTCACGAAGACTGAGAGTTATTACCTTCAAGATCAACAAAAAGAGATGCCAAAGGCTGACGCACCTTTGTTTTTCACAATTGATGAAAAGAGCAATAGCGTAGATCTAACCGAAAAGGGAATCGAGCTTATCACCAAAGCCGGTGAAGATAGTGACTTCTTCATCTTACCCGACGTGGGAGGTGAAATTGCACGAATTGAAAAAGAATCAGTTGAAGAATCACAAAAGCTAGAGATGAAAAATCAGTTAATGCAAGATTTTTCAGAAAAGAGTGAACGTATTCATTCAGTACAACAGCTTTTAAAAGCATATACCATGTTTGAACGCGACATTGAGTACATCCTGCAAGACAACAAAGTCAAAATTGTGGATGAGCAAACCGGTCGTGTAATGGATGGCAGACGATATTCCGACGGTCTGCATCAAGCCATTGAGGCAAAAGAGAACGTACGTGTAGAAGCGGCAACCCAAACTTATGCCACTATAACACTTCAGAACTACTTCAGGATGTACCACAAACTTTCGGGAATGACAGGTACTGCAGAAACTGAGGCACAAGAACTTTGGGATATTTATAAACTCGGTGTAAAATTAATTCCAACAAACAAGCCCATCATTCGCGATGACCGTGATGACTTGGTATATAAAACCAAAAGAGAGAAGTACAACGCGGTGATTGATCTAGTCAAGGAATTTGTTGAAAAGGACCGACCCGTTTTGGTTGGAACAACAAATGTGGAAGTGAGTGAGGTTTTATCTAAAATGTTGAAACTACGTGGTGTCAAACACAACGTTTTGAATGCCAAACAGCACCAAAAGGAGGCAGAAATCGTAGCAGAAGCGGGAAATCCAGGTGCCGTAACCATTGCAACCAATATGGCGGGACGTGGTA
>VMCP01000055.1 GCA_008081305.1 Bacteroidota bacterium
AATTGCTACAGACAAGGTAGATAACGAAATCCCAAGCCCTTCGGAAGGGGTTCTCACACAGCAATTATTCCAAGATGGTGACGTTGTGAAAGTGGGAGAAGCCATTGCCATGATAGATGGAAACGGGGAAGCAGTGGCAGAAGCCTCAAATACTCCGGAAAGTAAAGAACCTACAACGCAAAGTCCAGTTGAAGAGATTGAAAATCAAATCTCGGAAGCTGCTGAATTAGCAAAACCGGTTGCGAATAACATCGTTTCCAAACCAGAGAATTCAAATCGCTTTTACTCCCCATTAGTGATGAGCATAGCTTCTCAAGAAGGAATTCCATCAAATGAATTAGAAACCATCACAGGGACCGGTTTAGAGGGTCGTGTAACCAAAGCCGATATTCTCAAGTACATTAAAAATAGAGGTAATGCAGTTCCAGCAACTTCTGTAATAAGTGAATCAGTGACGAGTAAGGCTTCGTTTACACCCGAAAAATCCATGGTTGTTTCAGAAAAGCCCGCAATACCTGTAGGCCAGGGTGATGAGATTATTCAAATGGATCGTGTGCGTAAAATGATTGCTGATCACATGGTAATGAGCATGCAGACCAGTCCCCATGTAACAAGTTTTGTGGAAGCAGATGTGACCAACCTCGTTAATTGGAGGAACAAGATCAAGAAAGGATTTAAAGAGCGAGAAGGTCAGAACTTGACCTTTACGCCTATTTTTATTTGGGCTTTAGCTAAAACCATTAAAGAGTTTCCAATGATTAACGTTTCCGTAGATGGTGATAAAATCATTAAGAAACGCGATATCAATATGGGAATGGCTGTCGCACAGAAAAACGGGAACCTCATTGTTCCGGTGATTCGACAGGCAGATAGTATGAATTTATTGGGTTTGACTCGTGCGGTGAATGATTTAGCCCTTCGTGCTCGAGAGAATAAGTTGTCTCCTGATGAAATTCAAGGTGGTACTTACACGTTAACAAACGTTGGTTCATTTGGAAATATCGCAGGTACCCCAGTTATCAATCAGCCCCAAGTAGCAATTATGGCGGTTGGTACCATCACAAAGAAGCCTTCGGTACTTGAAACAGACCAAGGTGATGTTATTGCTATTCGTCATAAAATGATTCTTTCTCATAGCTATGACCATCGTGTTGTGGACGGCGCATTGGGCGGAATGTTCGTGAAGAGGGTAGCAGAGCACTTGGAGAATTGGGATATGAATACTGAAGTATAAACATTCAACCGAACGGGTATGGAAATTAAACTCACCCGCTTCGTAGGTCTGTTTTTGGTTCTGTTATCGTTTAATGCAACCCTTAATATTGCGGATGAGGTTTTAAGTCCGATTGTCCGCCTTTATTCGATCACTAATAGTGAGCAAAGTGTTTCTTTAGATCAAGAATTCAAGGTGAATAAACACTTGGATTTTGCATTGTTATTAATCGATACCTTTGGCGAGAATACAAAAGATAATGTGTTACTCGTAGAAGTGGATGAAAGTACCTATTACCGCGCAAAAGAAGGAGATAAAGCTTTTGTCTATATCACTCCAATCTTTAAGAATATTAGATTTTGTTTAGATGAGAATCACCCAGTACTGACCAATATAAATCCATATGTTTACAAATATCCACGTGAGTTACGCCATTTTGGACTACCCATCATTGTATTGATTCTCGCTCTATGGACTTATAAATTGAAAACCTTCGAGTTTAAGTTTGCTTTCTTTGTGTTTACATCCATTTTTTCAATCATTCAACAATGGTTTTTCAGATAAAAAAAGTCTATTCGAGCCCACTGTCGAAGTGTTATTTGATTTTAGTAACCGCCTTTGTTATATGGCATTTATTGAATCCTAAAGAGCTACTAGATACCACCGAATACACGCAATATGGTTCATTCTTTTTTGGAGAAGATTCGACCTTTGTCTCTGTCGATGGTTATTGGATGGGATTCGCAAGAAGAACACCATTGTATCCTTTCATTCTTTGGCTCACGAATAAATACGTACTCGTTTTTCTTCAATGGGTTATCTCAATTACAATTCCTGCCCTGATTTATCAGTTCTTAGCTTTGGAGAATGAGAGCCGACAAGGCAAACATTGGTTTTGGATGATTTGTGGGGTTTTCCCAATACAATATTTCTACACAGGATTCTACATGCCTGAAATTTGGGCCGAACTTGGAGTTGCTATTTGGTTGGTAGCTGTGAAAAATAGACGGTTTGGGATTGCAGGAATGGCATCTGCTTTTCTGATCCTACTAAAACCCATTTTTATATTCTTGACCCTTTTGAATTTTGCAATCTCGATGGTGCATTACATGAAAGAACGGCAGTTTATTGAAACGAGTGTTTCATGGATATTACCAATATTAGCAGTGACGCTTTTGTTATTTTGGAATCATTCCAATGGATATTCTGGGATTTCATCGGTTGGTACCACAAACGCCTATGACTACAATAGATACATGCTCATCAATGAAGAGAAAGGGGGGGATTACGCAGATTCACTATACAGTGCAGAGGCCCGTTCATTAGCGAGTATGTCAAACCGAGATATGGCCAAAGGAGAATGGATGATGAACGCTTTTTGTCGCTCGGTGTTTGATTATCCAATTACTTTTGCTTGGGTTCACATAAAAGGAATGCTTCGGATGTTTATTGATCCCGGGAGGTACGATGCGATGGTATTCTTCAATTGGACGGAGACCAAAGGTTTATTGCAAGTCAAATCAACTAACAACCAAGGGAGTATTCCAATCTATCAATGGTTTTATATTGGATTTTTTGCGTTGTTGTCCTTCATACGACTCGGCCTCCTTTGGCTTGGTGTAAGAGTTTTGGATTTCAAAAAATATTGGGTCTGGGCATCGTGCTTTTTTATCTTAGGATATACGGTCCTTATTGGTCCGGTGGGAACTGCTCGTTATTTAGTTCCATTGTTTCCGATAATTTGGGTATTTGCATGGTACGGTTTTAAAAGGATATTAAATGAAAATTCTACTTCTGAGTGATAATCACGGCTTTGTAGATGAGGGACTTCTTAAACATGTTGATTGGGCAGACGAAGTTTGGCATGCAGGGGATTGGTTAAATCTTGAACTTCATCAAAAAATCACAGAAAAAGGAGTTGTAATAAGAGGTGTGTTTGGGAATGTTGATGGGGTAGATGTTCGTCAGTTTTATCCAGAATATTTATCATTTGAAGTTGACGGCCTGCGGGTTTTTATGACCCATATTGGAGGGAAACCATATAAATATCCTGAAAAATGGATGACAATGGCCATGGCATATAAACCGCATCTTTACATATGCGGTCATTCGCATTTATTAAGGGTTGAACGAGACCAAAAGAAAAAC
>VMCP01000229.1 GCA_008081305.1 Bacteroidota bacterium
TTCAATCGCAAAGGATGGCCTGAGTGGAAAAATATCAAACCCCTACCGAATTTGGCTTTGTTGGAACAGGAAAGCCTTTTAAGACAACATATCATTGAATACTTTGAACAAGAAGAAATTATCGAATTCCATGCGTAACACAATAATCTTAACCACCTTCATATTATGGGTGGCTTCGTGTCAAAACAAAGCGACTGAAAAAGACCTTGTTGGAGAAACCAAAGACTCCCTTTCAACACGGGCGATGGTGATGCCCGATACAACCAATTCCGGTAATTGGCCGGAAGTCATGATGGAAACCAACTTTGGTGATATCCGCTTGGCTCTAAATCCAGCCACTCCCCAACATAGCAATAATTTCCTCAAGCTAGTCAAAGAGGGATACTACGATGGACTGTTGTTCCACCGGGTAATTGATGGTTTTGTCATACAAGGAGGAGATCCTGACTCAAAAAATGCTCCGAAAGGTAAAAAACTTGGAGATGGAGGACCGAATTACACCATACCCGCAGAGTTTAGGGATAGTATTTTCCATTTCAAGGGAGCATTGGCTGCCGCTAGAGAGTCAGACGATATCAACCCAAAAAAAGAAAGCTCTGCAAGTCAATTTTACATTGTTACCGGGAACAAGTATGAAGAAGCCGAATTTAAAGAGCGTTTGGGCAATAAGATGATTAGTCAATTTTTGCAAGATCCAAAAAACATAGAATTCAAGAAACGAATGGCAGCCGCGCAAGCCATGCAAAGTGAAGTAGCGTTTAGAAAGGTTGTAGACGAAATCAAACCGAGAGTAAAACCTCAGGTTGACAGTATTTTTGAAAACATACCGAATCGGGTCAAAGACATATACGCGACTTGGGGAGGAACTCCATTCTTAGATATGAATTACACCGTATACGGTAAAGTAACCAGTGGTTATGCCATCATTGATAAAATTCAAAAGGTCAAACGTGATAAAAACGATCGTCCCGAAGAGGATGTGATCATTAAAAAAGCCTACCTATTGGATTAACCCAGATTATACAATGTAATCCAGACTTTCTGATCGTGATAACATAGTTTGCGGCATAGGGTTATTTCCTTATCTTTGCAGTACTTTTCCAATTTATTGATAGGAAGGGGGCAAGCGAAAAGCAGTCCCCTTTTTTAATGGAATGAAAAAACTAGGAGAAAAACTCAGGCAAATGGTAGATGCAGAAGCGGCTGCATTCTCATTATTCGTAGTTCATCACACGGTAAGTCCTACGGGCTTATTTCGTTTTTACATGGACTGTGAAGAGGCACTCTCCATGGGTGTGCTAACCGAATTCACCAAACACATTTCTAGAATGATTGATGAGGAGGATTTCGGAGACAATCCATTTACTTTTGAAATTTCCTCTCCTGGGGCCACCGAACCATTAAGAGACAAAAGACAATTTGGAAAACACGTCGGTCGATCGTTAAAGATTAAAACAAACGACCAACAATACAAAGGCGCATTCGAAAAATGGGAGAACGATGAAATTCATCTCTTAAACGAGGTGAAAGAAAAAGGAAAAAAGAAAGTCACCCTTGAACCTGTAATCATCCCCTTCGAAAGCATTGAAGAAGCAACAATAATTTTAAGTTTTAAATAAAATGAAAGCCAACGCGCAAGACCTCGGAATGAACTTAGTGGAGAGCTTCTCCGAGTTTAAGGAATTCAAAAACATTGACCGCGCAACCATGATGCGTGTGTTAGAAGATGTTTTTCGCAACATTTTGAAGAAGAAATATGGCGCAGATGCCAATTTTGATATCATCATCAACACAGAGACAGGTGATATTGAAATGTACCACTTGCGCTTAATTGTAGAAGAAGGCGAAGTCGAGGATGAGAACTTACACATCACAGTAGAAGATGCTCAGCAACTCGAACCCGATTATCAAGTTGGAGAAGATTGTATTCAAGAAATTAGCTTAGAAGACTTCGGTCGTAGAAACGTACTAAATGCTCGACAAGCGCTCATGAGTAAGATCATTGAGTTGGAAAAAGATGAGGTATTCAAGAAGTACAGCGATCGCCGAGGTGATATCATTACCGGGGAGGTATACAATGTATGGAAAAGGGAAATCATGGTATTGGATGATGAAGGACACGAACTTACTCTTCCAAAAGACCAAATGATTCCTAGGGACATATACAAAAAAGGAGACTCCATCCGCGCCGTTATTCACAGCGTTGATATGGAAAAAGGAAGTCCGCGTATTGTATTATCACGTACTTCTCCAGAATTCCTAGAGCGTTTATTTGAACTCGAAGTTCCTGAAATACTTGACGGTTTGATTACCATTAAGAAAATAGTTCGTGAGCCAGGAGAGAGAGCAAAAGTTGCGGTAGAAAGTTACGATGACCGTATTGATCCTGTTGGAGCTTGTGTGGGTGTAAAAGGTGCCAGAATACATGGTATTGTGAGAGAATTAAGAAATGAAAACATCGACGTGATTAACTTCACCACCAACGATGCACTATTTATTCAGCGTTCCATCCAGCCAGCTGTAGTCAGCAGAATGGATATTACCGAACAAACAGCGAATGTTTACCTTGAAAGTGATCAAGTTTCACTAGCTATTGGACGTGGAGGACACAACATTAAGCTTGCTAGTAAATTAACAGGTTACCAAATTGAGGTATACCGTGTGGATGCAGCCGTTGAGGACGATGTGGACTTAGATGAGTTCTTAGATGAAATAGATGAGTGGATCATTGCAGAGTTCAAGAAAATTGGATTGGATACAGCGAAGGATGTTCTGCGTACACCAGTGGAAGACTTGGTTACTCGAACAGACTTAGAAGAAGAGACCGTAAAACAAATTCAAAAAATCCTGAAAGAGGAATTTGAGGAGGAGTAAAAATGGTCTAAAAGAAGAAAAAAACGGGTTTATCGTGAAGCCCCTCAATGGTATTTGAACAGATGCATTGAAAATCTTGCGATATCAATAGGTTAATTTTAATTTTGAAATAAATATGGCGGTATACCGTTTAGCGAAAGTAGCAAGTGAATTAAACAGAAGCACCTCAGCAATTGCAGAGTTTCTTCAAGAAAAGGGGCACGACGTTCAGGCACGTCCTACCACTAAAATAACAGAAGAAATGTACTCTGAGTGTTTGAAGGAGTTTTCAGCCGACAAGGCAATGAAAGAAGAAGCAGATAAGCTCAAAGAACAGAAACCTGCTCGTCCAACTCCATCTGCGCCCATTTCGAGTGCTCCTGCCACCCCTGCTCCTTCGGCTCCTGTCGAAGAGCCTGCTCCTGTCGCTAAGGAGGAAAAACCTACGCCAGAGATTGAGCCTGAAGAACCGACAACCGTTAAAGAAGAAAAACCA
>VMCP01000123.1 GCA_008081305.1 Bacteroidota bacterium
CGCGCACCCTTTCAATCACTAAACCAATACTTCCTTCCGAACGACCAGGAGAATGAGGAACATTAGGAGGTAATAAAAACATATCTCCAGGACCCAAATGCACATCTTTCTGCTCGCCATTTTCTTGAATCTTCACCGTGATATTACCTTCGAGCTGGTAAAATAACTCCTCGGTTTCGTTGTAATGATAATCCTTCCTGGAGTTAGGACCAGCCACTATCATGACGATGTAATCGGTTCCTTCAGGATATAAATTCTTATTCGCAACAGGCGGCTTCAGAAGATGACGATTTTCATCTATCCATTTTTGAAGGTTAAAGGGCATTCTAACAGACATAATTTGATGTTTTTGGTGTATCACAAATGTAGGGCTTTTGGTAAAATTGAATTTACATGAAGCAATTCTCCTTCATATTTCTACTTTTGTAAAGCCTATCCATGAGTGACGCAATTAAGCACGAATGCGGAGTAGCATTTATACGCCTCCGCAAACCACTTTCCTATTACAAAGAAAAGTATGGTTCCTATTGGTATGGACTTCATAAAATGCAGTTCATGATGACCAAACAACTCAATCGAGGACAAGACGGTGCAGGAATGGGTGTGGTTAAGCTCGACCCAGAATTTGGTGATCGGTACCTTGCCAGACAGCGTTCCGCTTCCAAAACCGCTCTATCAGACATTTTTGAAAATGTTTTTGGTGGACTTAAAGATATCCCCGAAGACAAATTAGAAGATTTAGACTATTTGAAAAAGCACTATCCATATGCGGGAGAGCTTTTCGTGGGCCATCTTCGATACGGGACCTATGGTGGGAATTCTCTGGAAAACCAGCATCCATTTTTAAGGCAAAACAACTGGATGGCGAGAAACTTAATGCTCGCTGGAAACTATAACATCACCAATACCGAAGAGTTATTCCAACAGCTCATTCAACTTGGGCAGCAACCCAAAGAAAAAAGTGATAACGTGCTTATGTTGGAGAAGATTGGTCATTTCATTGATGAAGAAAACCAGCGTCTTTTTGGAATCCTTAAGGCACAGGGATACGATAACATGGAGATTTCCCAAAAAATCAAAACCCAGCTTGATGTATCCCGTATCCTCAAAAAATCATTTAAAAGCATAGACGGTGGTTTCAACATGGTCGGAATGCTTGGACATGGAGATGCGTTCATCATCCGTGACCCAAATGGAATACGTCCTTCACACTACTACATCGATGACGAAGTAATTGCTGTAGCAAGTGAGAGAGCAGCCGTACAGATGGCATTCAATGTATATCCTGAAGCGGTAGAAGAGTTACAACCCGGCCATGCCTTGATCGTTAAGAAAGATGCCTCTTATTCCATCGAGCAAATAATGCCTACGGCACCTAGAAAAAGTTGCAGCTTTGAGCGTATTTACTTCTCCAGAGGAAATGGACAAGCCATTTATGCAGAGAGAAAAGAACTAGGCCGTCTATTGGCTAAACCCGTCATGAAAATGTTGGGTAACAACTTGGTTGATGCTGTTTTCAGCTATGTACCGAATACTGCATCTACTAGCTTCTATGGACTTATTGATGGTATTCACGAGTTGAGACGCGACCTTCAAGCTGAAGCCTTAAAAAACGTTGACATTGTAAATGAGCCAGAAAAAGTAAAAGAAATTCTTTCTTGGAGACCGCGCCGCGAGAAAATATTGGTGAAGGATGTAAAAATGAGAACGTTCATCACCAATGATACGGATCGCGAGGATTTGGTCATGCACGTGTACGACATAACCTATGGAGTAGTTAAATCGTGGCAAGATACGCTCGTAATCATGGATGATTCCGTGGTTCGTGGAACCACACTAAAAACGAGCATACTTCGACTATTGGATCGTTTGGAGCCCAAACGCATTATCCTAGTTAGTTCTGCTCCTCAGATTCGATATCCTGATTGTTACGGAATTGACATGTCCAAGTTAGGGGATTTCGCGGCCTTCCGAGCAGCCATCGCCTTACATAAAGAAAGAGGCAACGAAGCCATCATTTCACAGATTTACGAAAAAGCTAAGTTGGAATTGGAAAAACCGGCATCTGAACAAGTTAACGTTGTTAAGGAGTTGTATGACAGCTTAAAGGTCATCGATATTTCCAATAAAATCGCCGAAATGGTGAAACCAAAAAATGTGCGATTTGAGTTCGATATTTTATTCCAAAGTATTGAGAACCTTCATCAGGCATGCCCCAATGATTTAGGCGATTGGTATTTCACTGGTGATTATCCTACAGCTGGTGGAACGGCTGTAGCCAACAGAAGTTATGTATACTACTATGAAGGACGTAAGGAACGTGCTTACTAAAACCATAAAATTGATATTTTTGTACCCATGAGCAGCGTAAATGAAATATTGGATCATCTGAACGATAGTCTTGAAAAAAACTTATCCCACTCAACTGCAGAGTTCAAACGTATCCGTGCGGGTAAGGCTACGCCAGATATGTTAGACGGTGTAACGGTGGATTTTTACGGAACACCAACGCCCCTAAATCAAACCGCCAATGTAAATACACCCGATGCTCGAACGCTCGTTATTCAGCCGTGGGATAAATCCATGCTTCAAGCAATTGAAACAGCGATTATTAATAGTAACCTTGGATTTGCTCCGCAAAACGACGGTGAAATGGTGAGAATCAATATTCCTGCTGTCACTGAAGAAAGAAGAAAAGAGTTGGTTAAACGAGCGAAAGCTGAAAGCGAAAACTCAAAAATTGGTATCCGCAATTTGCGTAAAGAAGCAAACGAAAAGATCAGAAAACTGAAAAACGACGGGGTAAGTGAAGATGAAATGGCTGCAGGAGAGGAAAGAGTTCAAAAAGCCATCGATACCTTCGTCAAGAAGACAGAAGAGCTTCTTGCAACCAAGGAAAAAGAGATCATGACGGTATAATCCGTAATTCTTTCTGGACCTCGCGAGCTCGCTGTATTAAGGAGTCTACATCATCCGAAACCACTGTTACATGGCCTAACTTTCTATGTGGTTTGGAAACACTCTTATTGTATAGATGCACAAATACGTCCTCGGATGCATCCCAGATTTCTTTATTCTCTAATTGGTAAGAACCTTCCCATCCCTCAGGACCGACAACGTTAATCATGGCACTCGGCTTTATCAAGTCGGTTGAACCCACATTTTCTCCTAATAATATGTTGTTTAATTGAGCAAATTGGCTGGTTACACAGCCCTCTATGGTATGATGTCCACTATTGTGCGGGCGAGGTGCTACTTCATTCACCCATATTTCATTTTCCGCAGTAATAAATAACTCGACCGCGAACAAACCAGGAGAATTTAAACAGCTTACCGCT
>VMCP01000167.1 GCA_008081305.1 Bacteroidota bacterium
CAACGCCATCATTGCTGAGTTTATCGGTGCTAAAATATTCTCTTTAGAAAAAACCCTGGGACTGGAGCCGGCTCAGTGGAGTGTGCTCGGGGGAACTTTTAATTTTGATATGACAGCAGGTGTCATACTTTGGCCCTTTGTTTTCATCTTGACCGATGTCATCAATGAGTATTACGGAAAGGAAGGGGTTAAAAAGCTCTCTTACATTACCGTAATTTTGTTGGTCTATGCCTTCATTATGGTTCGAGTTGCCATGTGGCTAAAGGGTGCAGACTTCTGGTTGGGTTCTGGCAAATTAGCAGGAATTCAATCTATGAATAATGCCTTCAATAGTGTATTTGGCCAAGGGTTGATGATTATTCTTGGGTCGCTCGTAGCCTTTCTCATCGGTCAGATTGTAGATGCATTCATCTTCGAGCAGATAAAAAAAGTCTCGAAAAATAAGTTCATTTGGCTTCGAGCTACCGGCAGTACCATAGTGAGCCAATGTATAGATAGTTACGTGGTTTTAGTGGTTGCTTTTTATTTTGGAGGCAACTATTCTTTGGAATGGGTACTTCAAGTGGGAACCATTAATTACGCGTATAAACTCGGAATGGCCATACTACTACTACCTCTTCTCTATGGCTTACATGCCATTATAGATAAATATTTGGGCATTACCCAAACCACATAAACAGGGACGAAAGTAACAATAGTCCGCTACTCACAATGCCCGAATTATGCTCCCATTTATGGGCATTAAACTTCTTCATACCCGTTCTAAACAACAATACACCAATGGCTATGCTGAACTGAGTCGTTAGAACATAGACCAAAGAAAGCATCGTAAATGCATCCCATCCTAATGGGGCTATGGCGAAGAAGTAACCTTCAATTTCCATGCATGGTGATAAAAACATCGCGAGTATGATTGAACCAAAGATCCATTTACTTCCTGACTTGGGCGACAAATGAAAATGTTTGTGCTTGTAATGTCTGTATAGAAAAACCAATCCCAATATGAATAATATTACGGCACTTAATTTTTCGAATGGTATGTCAAACGGTAATTGAGGTCCGATGTTTACTCCAGGTAAGTCATTGGCTAAAGATCCTATAAAACTTAGGTGAGCCGTGTAAAAGATGATTGCTCCAATAACGACAGTTCCCAGTGAATGCACCGTTGCTGCAATTAAGGCATAACGAAGGGTTGTAAAAATTGACCACTTCCCATTATTGCTTAATGCAATGAGTGGTAACCAATGGCTTGGAATGAATCCATGCAACAAACTAATAACAAATGCGGCCGTTAACTGGCTTTGGAGTAATTCCATAGGGTATAATAGGCTTGCAAAAATACGCTTAAAAAAAAGAAAAGCCCCGTTTCCGGGGCTTTTGTCGTATGATTATGATAACTAATTATCCTTTTGCTTCAGCAATCCATTTATTCCATTGTTCAACGGAAATCTTGGAATCTTGCTCATTAAAAGAAGCCGCCTGCTCATCGGTAATCCCAACAAGTTCTTCAACTGTGTTGATACCAAGTGCTGACATTCTCTTCACCATAGCAGGACCCACTCCTGTTAAGTCTTTCAACTCAGCGATGGCTGTTGTAGATTCAGACTTTTCTTTCTTTGGGGCTTCCTTTTTTGCTGCTGGTTTAGCTGCTTCCTTTTTGGGTGCTGCCTTCTTTTCTGCAGGAGTACTTTCCGCTTTTTCAAGCTGTGCTCTCAACGCAGTCAGTGCATCCAATTCACCTAGAGTGGTTTTCTCGGAAGACTGATTAAGCTTCTTCACATTCTTAGATGTGTTCTTTCTAGCTTTTTCGCGATTTTTACCCTCTTGCTCGTTGCGTGCGCGCTCCGCACCTTTCCAAAGGTTCGTGTGCGAGATAATAATACGCTTAGCATCTTTTGAGAATTCAATCACCTCGAACTTAAGCAATTCGTCTTCCTTCATTGGAGTATTGTCCTCCTTCTTGATATGACGACTAGGTGCAAATGCCTCAACTCCGTATTGAAGTTGCACGGTAGCTCCCTTATCATTGATACCAATAACTGTACCCTCGTGTTCACTGTTCAATGTAAAGATGGTCTCGAAGGTATCCCATGGGTTCTCTTCCAACTGCTTATGTCCAAGACTTAAACGACGGTTTTCTGAGTCAACCTCAAGTACAATAACATCTAATGTTTCACCTTTCTTTACGAATTCAGAAGGATGCTTGATTTTCTTATTCCAGCTAAGATCTGAAACGTGAACCAAACCATCGATTCCTTCTTCAAGCTCAAGGAATAAACCATAAGAAGTTAAGTTCTTAACAGTTCCAGAGTGCTTACTTCCTACAGGGTAACGATCTTTGATGTCAACCCATGGATCTTGTGTAAGCTGCTTAATTCCTAAGCTCATCTTATGCTCATCGCGATCAAGTGCTAATACCAAAGCTTCGATATCGTCACCTACGGATAAGTATTCAGATGGATTTCTAAGGTGTGAACTCCAGCTCATTTCACTAACGTGAACCAATCCTTCAACACCTGGCTTGATTTCAATAAATGCTCCGTAATCAGCAACACTTACTACTTTACCAGAAATCTTAGAACCTTCTTCAATTGAAGCATCTAAATCATCCCATGGATGTGGCGTAAGTTGTTTCAGACCCAAAGAAATTCTGTTCTTAGTATCGTCGTAGTCCAAAATAACTACGTTGATGTGGTCTTCTAACTTCAACACCTCTTCCGGGTGATTGATTCTTCCCCAGCTAATATCTGTGATATGCAACAATCCGTCAATTCCACCTAAGTCTACGAATACACCAAAACTGGTCATGTTCTTCACGGCACCTTCCAATACTTGGCCTTTTTCTAACTTAGAAAGGATTTCAGATTTCTGTGCCTCAATATCGTCTTCGATAAGGGCTTTATGTGAGATTACAACGTTTTTATATACCTCGTTAATTTTTACGATCTTGAAGTCCATGGTTTTACCCACATACTGATCGTAATCTCTAACAGGCTTCGTATCGATTTGTGAACCAGGTAAGAAGGTATCGATGTTAAACACATCTACAACCAAACCACCCTTGGTTCTTGAACGAACAAATCCTTTAACAATCGTATCGTTCTCTTGAGCCTCAACAATCTTCTCCCATGCTGTTTCCTGCAATGCCTTACGACGACTAAGAACAAGCTGTCCAAGACGGTCTTCTGCTGTATCAACGAAAACTTCTACTTCATCCCCTACTTTCAAATCAGGCATGTCACGGAATTCTTGGCGAGATACTAAACCATCGCTTTTAAATCCGATGTTCACTACAACGTCTTTGTCAGTGATAGCCATTACATGACCT
>VMCP01000107.1 GCA_008081305.1 Bacteroidota bacterium
TAGAGAGCTTGAAAGAAGCCGGATATGATGTAGAATTATTAGGAGAATACACCCGAACAATCCCACTTTTTAGTAATCGTTTTCAAGAAGATTTAAAGGAGGCCTATCAATCTGCTCAACCTGAAAGATTACCATTCAATATTGGATATAACGCACAATACGGAGAGTGTAACTTACAACTCGCAACGAAATGAAAACCCAATATTTCACTGAACTGAAATTTCAAGTCAATGACATTCATCCAGAAAACGATGAAATCGTCATTGCATTACTAGGTGATTATCCATTTGATACGTTTCAAAGTGATGATGGAATGGTATCGGCATACGGACCAAATGATTCGTTTGATGATCACTTAAAAGATGAAATTGCTGCGCTATTACAACCCTACGGAGAAGTTGCGCATTGGACCCAGATAGAGAAAGAGAACTGGAATAAGTTATGGGAAGAGAATTATTTTGAACCCATAGCGATTGGCGATTTCTATGTAAGAGCGCCATTTCATCCTCCTGCTCCTGAAGGTAAAAAAGCAATCGAGATTGTTCCCAAAATGAGTTTTGGAACTGGCCATCACGCCACTACAAAAACAGTATTGGAATGTATGCAATTGGCTAAAACGAGATTTGATAAGGCCAGTGTATTGGATATGGGAACAGGGAGTGGAATTCTTGCTATTGCGGCTGAATTTCTTGGTGCGAAGGCTATTTGGGGTATAGAAATTGACGATTGGGTGGTGGAGAACGCATTGGAAAACGTACAGATCAACGGGTGTCAAAAAACTCAAATTACCGAAGGAACTTCCGATCTTATTTCAGAAGAAAAGGACAAATATGATGTTATTTTAGCCAATATTCACCGGGAAGTACTAATCGCCGATTTGCCTCGATACGCAAAAGCATTAAAAGAAACAGGAAGCATATTCTTGAGCGGTATTCAGAAAAATGATATCAACGCCATCGATAAATCTGCAGGTAGTTTAGGGCTAAAAAAAGAATTGGAAAAAACCCAAGACGGTTGGTTCGTCTTGGTATATGTAAAGGGTCATAACTAAATTCGAATAAAATAGTTGCGTTTTGACAGGGAAAATAAAATTACTAACCGATGCTGTTGCCAATCAGATTGCCGCTGGTGAAGTAGTTCAACGCCCTGCAAGCATTGTTAAGGAGTTACTTGAAAATTCACTTGATGCGGGCGCAACACATATCAAGCTTCTGATCAAAGACGGGGGAAGCACCCTAGTACAAGTCATGGATAATGGTAAGGGCATGAGTGAAACGGATGCCCGCTTATGTTGGGAGCGTCATGCCACATCAAAAATTCAAAAAGCCGAAGATTTATTCTCCTTAAATACCTACGGTTTTAGAGGGGAAGCACTCGCGTCCATTGCCGCTGTGGCTCAAGTGGAAATGAAAACCAGACGTAAGGATGAGGATGTTGCCATTCTCATTAAAATGGAGGCTAGCGAATGCATTGAACAAAGTGTTGTTGCCGCTCCTGTTGGAACCTCTATTGCGGTAAAGAATCTATTCTATAATGTCCCGGCGCGCCGTAATTTTTTAAAATCCATCACGGTAGAGACCAAACACATTTATGAAGAATTTCAAAGACAAGCTTTGGCAAATCCCAAAGTCTCCTTTGAGCTCTATAATCAAGGACAAGAAGTATTTAAGTTCACAATACGGCCTCTGAAAGATCGCGTTGCCGATGTATTGGGTAAAAAGAAAACAGAGGATTTGATTTCTATACAAGAAGAAACAGAGATCATTCAGATAAATGGTTTTGTGGGAGACCCTAAGATAGCGCGACGCACTAGGGGAGACCAATATTTGTTCGTCAATGACCGTTTCATCAAAAGTCCATATTTCAATCATGCCATCAATCAAACATTTGAAGGACTCATTGACAAAGAAGCATTTCCAACCTATGTTTTGTACTTCTACGTTGATGCTTCAAAAGTGGATGTAAACGTTCATCCTACAAAGACCGAGGTGAAATTTGAGGATGAGAGGCACATGTATAACATCATTAAAGCAGCCGTAAAAAAAGGAATTAATCAACACCTAGTGCCTGGCTCTGATGATTTTTTACTGGATTCGAATTTGGCAAGCCAAAAACCGCCGATGACTGAAAACATCAATTGGAATGACTTTCAAACCAATGTCAATAATCAGTCCTCTTACAACCCATTTAACGCAAAAAATCATTCATCTTCAAACGCTTATAAACAACAAGATTGGGAAAAAATATTAGGCCCTACATCCTCTAATACACCTACTTCTTTTCAACAAGAGCGAATCAACAACGAGTTGCCATTGAGTCATCAAACGGATGATTTAACTGTTGGAAATGGATTCTGTTTTGGTCAAGGATATTACGCCTGCACGATTGAAGGTAAACTAAACCTATTTGATATCCGGAGAATGATTCGACATATTCATTTTCATCAATATCTCAGTCAATTGGAAAAACAAAAAGGTGTTTCACAGCAGTTGCTATTTCCTAAAACGGTAGAATTAGGCCCTTCCACTTCTGCGGTTTTGAGCGAGCTAATTGATGAATTCAAATTCTTAGGGTTCGACTTGGGTCATTTTGGAGGTAATTCTGTTATTGTGAATGGTGTGCCACCTCAAATTTCATCTGGTGATGAACAAGCCATCATTGAAAAAATCATTGAGGATTATGAAAACACATCCGGTGAAATGAAACTGAAAAAAAATGTAAGCCTAGCGAGAAGTTTGTCCAATCATAGCACTCGAAATATAGAGATACCAAACAAAACAGAAGAGCTTCAGCATTTAATCGCAGAACTACATAAATTAGAATCTCCTCAGTTTGATCACAATGGTAAACAAATATTCATTACTCTCGGCCCGGATAGTATCTTTGAATTTTTTAACCCTAAATCAAGGACATGAACATTCAACTCCCACCTGGACTCAAGAATATATTAATCATCATGGTATTGGGAGCAATGGCACAAACAGCTCTTCCTAGAATTGGAATTTACCCTGACCAGTGGTATTTATATTATCCAGATTCAGAAAATTTCAGAATTTGGCAATTGATTACACATATTTTCTGTCATGGAGGCCTGGGTCATATCTTGTTCAACGGAATTGCCTTGTTTTCATTTGGAATGGTCGTTGAACATCGTTTGGGAACATCTCTTTTTCTCAAGCTATTTTTCATCAGCGGTTTAGGTGCTGTTCTCATCCACTTTGCGTGGATGGCAAATTGGATTTATTCTCAAACCGGATACGTATTTCCAAATCACGCTGCGGGATATAACTGGGTTCCATACGCCCCTATGTTAGGTG
>VMCP01000156.1 GCA_008081305.1 Bacteroidota bacterium
TTATCATACGGAGATGTAATCAACGCACCAAATTGAGGGATTGCTCCACGCTCTAGCCTGTCTTTTAAGTCTGTATTTTCCACCGCTAAAGCTTCTCTTTCGTTAATCGCAACCTCTCTTGCGATAACGGCTGAATCACGTTCAATGATTAAGGTATCAATTTGAGCCGTAAGATCCTTGATTTTGACTTTCGCATCTTTCAACTGCTTACGAATTCCGCTCAAATCTACCTTGGAATTATTCCGTCCAACAATGATATCACCGCCTTCGCCTGTAGTTACTTGGATTAACTGACGACGTAACCTATTGATTTCGCGATAAGCCGCAACAACTCTCGGGTTGTTTGGACCTTCTAATTCAGTCACTTTTTCCACCAACATGGCATTCTCGTCTTGAAGTGTGCTTACTACCAAGTTCAAAGAATCTTCCATTTTCAAAAGTTCATTTTGAAGAGAATCTCTCAAAGCAACCAATTCTAGCTCTTTTTCAGCTAACGAATCTTGATTGTCATAATACAGATAAGTGTTTGTTCCCGCTGATAAGATTAGCAGTATTAACAAGATAATGATGGCACCTGTTCTTTTCATGTTTCTAAATCTCCACAATAATACGCAAATAAACGCTACTTATCCACATTCGGGATGAGGTGGTTCAATTCATCTAAACCCTTCCCTGTGGCTACGAGTCGATGCTCTTCATCAAAATAATAGTATTGCGGAAGGGTTTGTATTTTGAGTTTTTCTGCAATTCGAGATGTGCAAAAACCTTGAGTAACATCTAAATCAAACCGACGGTTATATCCTCCAACATGTCGGCCGCTACCACCAAAATTTAGAAAAACCCAATGTATGTCTTTGTGTATTCTACTTAGTCGATGTACCATGGCACTATCGTTCGCAAAGCGCTCATTATCAGCAGACCAAATAATAAACACTTGAGCTTTACCACCACTTTTTCTAGATGATTTTTTTGAAGACCTACCCTTGTTCACCTGGCAATACCTAAAACTTGGAATCTTAGTACCGTTGATCAGAGTATTCTTTGAGCATCTCTTATCACTTCGAACAAATTCAAACTTGGGAAATGATGATTTACGCAATTCAAATTGAAAACCTAACCATGATAGATGGCTATTGCTCTCAAAGGGAATTGTTTCTTTTGTATCTGCAAAGTGCTCGCTGAATGGTGAAATCACCCATTTATCAATTCCTTCATCAGTAAAAACTCCATTCTGATTCACATCCATCAATCCCACCATCAGAGAATCATTACGGAATTTTACAACATCGTAAACTATGTTAAAACGAGTTTCTTTGAGTGAAAAGCGTGTTCCAATAAATTCTCGCGGTCCTTTTAAATTATTAATAGATTGATCATTCATAGAAGTAAAGCGATGAAATTTTGCTGCCGGAAACCTTTCCAATTTCAGCCCTGACCCCTTACTATCCCCAGTATCGAAGTAGATTATATTTGACTTTCCCTTGTAGAAAGTATCGGGCTTTTCATTGTTGAAATCAAAATCGTGATTTCGATCGAACCATACACGTGATTCATTGTAATTCCACCAATATTTACCGTTTTCCAATAAAAATAATAACCGATTGGGTTCAAACACATTGCTCTCATGCTCTTGAAAAACATAACCGTAAAAATAGTTGTGTTTGTTAGAATCTGGAAGAATTATTTGGTGCGTTTCAGCTATATTGTTGAAGTCTGCACCTACGACATCCATGTAGGAATGAACGATACCATCTGTTTTAAACAATGGGATAAAACCCATTGATTTCTCATTGGAAAGATCCCCAGCGAGGAACCTAAGATTCAATTTTAAGGTATCGGAGTTGTCGAAATGAGCAACGGGAGAGATTTGTGAAATGAGCCCGTTTACAATCGAAAATAAGGTGGTTATGAAGAGTTGTTTTACGAATCCATTTTGCATTATCGACAAAAACGAATGAACATAACTACGATAGCGAATAAGAACATAAAAATAGATATCTTATTGATGCCATGCATGACCTTCAAGTTTAGGTTTGGTTTGGCTCCAGAAGACTTTCTAAACGTAAGGTAATCAAGTATTTTCCTCCAAATCATAAAGCCAAAGGTACGTTAATTATCTTCCTTTTTGATTTCTAACTGGATAGGTCGTTTCACCTGCTCATCAAGTAAAGCGATATCCAAAACTTGATACATATTACTCACGAAATGAAAATTCATTCCTTCAATATATTCTGGGTTGATATCCAAAATGTCCTTTTCGTTTTGTTGGCAAAGAATTACTTCTTTGATTCCAGCTCTTTTGGCCGCGAGTATCTTCTCCTTAATCCCTCCAACTGGCAACACTTTACCCCTAAGTGTGATTTCCCCGGTCATTGCGAGTTCCTTCTTAACTTTTCGCTGAGTAAATAAAGAAGCCAAGGCGGTTAGAATTGCTATACCGGCAGATGGGCCGTCTTTAGGAATGGCACCAGCAGGAAAATGTACGTGTGCATTCCACTGATCAAAAACTTGGTAGTCTAAATCTAAATAATCCGCGTGCGACTTAAGAAACGAATGCGCAAGAGAAACACTTTCCTTCATAACATCTCCCAATTGGCCTGTTACTTTTAATTGCCCTTTCCCACGAGAAATAGAACTTTCAACGTACAACAAACTACCTCCGCTAGGACTCCAAGCTAAACCAGCAACAACACCTGCCGTTCTATTGTCTTCGTAATGATCAGGTTCAAGTTTTTCTGGTCCAAGAACTTGCTCAACTTCCTTTACTCCGACGGTCTTTTTATATGTTTCTTTGGATGCCTCATTTTTTGCAGAAGCTCGTGCGAGAGAAGCGATTTTTTTGTCTAATCCCCTCACCCCACTTTCACGAGTGTATTGTTCGATGATCAACTGCAAAGCTGAGTCGGATACCTTAAATTGGGAAGACTTTAATCCATGCGCTTTTCTTTGTTTTGGGATCAAATACTTCTTGGCAATTTCTCTTTTTTCCTGCAGAGAATATCCATGAATATCAATAATCTCCATCCTATCAAGCAATGCAGGTTGAATCGTATCTAAGCTATTTGCAGTGGCTACAAAAAGCACTTTACTCAAGTCATAGTCGCGCTCCAAATAATTATCATAAAAAGTAGCGTTTTGCTCAGGGTCTAGTACCTCCAAAAGAGCAGAACTTGGATCTCCTCTGAAATCCCTACCTAGCTTGTCTATTTCATCTAAAACAAAAACAGGATTTGATGAAGAAACCTTCTTTAAACTCTGGATAATCCTTCCGGGCATAGCACCAATGTAAGTTTTACGATGTCCTCTTATTT
>VMCP01000005.1 GCA_008081305.1 Bacteroidota bacterium
CAGCGTTTAGATATTGATTTCCTTCAAGAATTTCTTTACGACAACGGTTTTGAACGAGAGGATTTTGTCTTTGAACCAGGGCAGTTTAGTATTCGTGGTGGAATCCTAGATTTATTTTCTTTTGCGCATCAACATCCTTTTCGATTAGAGTTAGATGGCGATATTATTGATAATATTCGGTCCTTTGATGTAAATACCCAGCTATCCATTAATGAAATAGCTCAATTTTCTTTGGTTCCCAAAGTGAAACAACCCAAGGAGGTAAGATCCTCGTTATTTGAGTATCTATCCTCAGAAACCTTATTGTTTTGGGAAAATCCACAAGATCAATTTGATGAGTTAACCAAGGCTTGGGAGCGAAATCTAAACGAGTTCCATCAAAACAAGGATGCCGAAGCACATACGAAACATCCAAAAGAAACTTGGATGTTGCCAAATGAATGGGTTGAACAGGTTTCTAAGTTTAAACGGGTTCAATTTGGTGGCGAAAGACCTTCCGAAAACCATTATACTGTAGGATTTACCCAAGAACCGCAACCTAGATTTAACCGTAACATTGAATTGCTTCAAGAGTGGATTCTGAAAAACAAGGAATCTGGAATCAATACCCTAGTCTTTAGTGATAATAATCGACAAATAGAACGCCTTCAGGTATTGTTGAAAGATCGGTCAATTGATGAGGCCTTCAAGCCTGTGTATGTTGGCCTTTCTGAGGGCTTTATGGATCGAAATACAAATATTGCTTGTATAACAGAACATCAGTTATTCGATAAGTATTACAAACCCAAATCTCGAAATAAACACGCTGGAAGTGCGTCTATTACGCTACGCGAGCTTCGTAATCTTCAACCAGGAGATTTTATTACACATATCGATCACGGAATCGGAAAATTTGCGGGTTTGGAGAGTATGGATGTTAAAGGAGTGAAACAAGAAGTATTACGAATTGTATACCGCGATAATGATTTGCTGTATGTATCCGTTAACAGTCTGCACAAGATAAGTAAATACACGGGGAAGGAAGGGACGCTTCCAAAGCTTCATAAACTAGGATCTGGTTCTTGGGAAAAACAAAAGAGAACCACGAAAAAGAAGGTTAAGGATATCGCTCGTGATTTAATCAATTTATACGCAAAACGGAAGCAGGAAAAAGGATTTGCATTTGCTGAAGATAACTATTTACAATTAGAGTTAGAGGCAAGTTTTTTCTATGAGGATACACCGGACCAGGCCAAAGCTATAGAGCAGGTCAAAAGGGATATGGAAAATACACAACCTATGGATCGTTTGGTTTGTGGGGATGTGGGATTTGGAAAAACCGAAGTTGCTATGCGAGCGGCATTTAAGGCGGTCAATGATTCCAAGCAGGTAGCTGTGTTGGTGCCTACAACCATTTTAGCTCAGCAACACTACCGTACATTTATCAAGCGATTTAAGGGGTTTCCCGTTAACGTAGATTATCTAAACCGATTCAAATCGGCTAAAGATCAAAAGGAAGTTATACGAAAACTAAAAACAGGGGAGATTGACGTCGTAATTGGTACGCATCGCTTAATTGGTAAAGATATTTCTTTTAAAGATCTAGGCTTATTAATCATAGATGAAGAACAGAAATTTGGAGTAGGGGCAAAAGAGAAATTAAAAGGGCTGCGGGTAAATGTAGACACGCTAACCTTAACAGCAACACCCATACCAAGAACCCTTCATTTTAGTTTAATGGGGGCTCGCGATTTGAGTATCATTAACACACCACCACCAAATAGGCAACCTGTGCATACTGAATTATCGGTCTTTTCTAATGATATAGTTGCAAAAGCCGTAAGCGAAGAAATTCAACGAGGAGGTCAAGTGTTTATGGTGCATAATCGAGTGCGAGATATTCATGAACTAGCGGCTTTGGTGGAAAGTGAAGTCCCAGAGGCCCGAGTTTGTGTGGCACACGGTCAAATGGAAGGTCACGAACTAGAAGATGTAATGGTGCGTTTTGTAGAGGCTGAATATGATGTGTTGGTTGCTACAAGTATCATAGAAAGTGGATTGGATATCCCGAATGCTAATACCATCATTATTAATAATGCGCATATGTTTGGCTTATCCGATCTCCACCAAATGAGAGGAAGGGTAGGACGGTCAAATATCAAAGCCTTTTGTTACTTATTAAGCCCACCTCTGTCTGGTTTACCGGATGATTCTAAGAAAAGATTAAGGACGCTTGAAGAATACGCCGATTTAGGTAGTGGATTTCAGGTCGCTATGCGGGATTTAGATATACGTGGTGCGGGTAATTTACTCGGGGCAGAGCAGAGTGGTTTTATCGCAGATATGGGCTTTGATATGTATCATAAAATTTTAGATGAAGCCGTTCAAGAATTGAAGCAAGAAGAATTTTCGGATTTGTTCGAAAATGAGGAAGAAAAGATAGATAGCCGTGATTGTCAGATTGATACGCATTTTGAAATATTAATACCGTCTGAGTACATCGCGCAAACATCGGAGAGGATAAGCTTATATAGCGAGCTCTCCAATATCAAAACAGAATTGGCTTTACGCGAATTTCAAAATGAATTAAAAGATAGATTTGGAAATCCACCATCTCAGGTTTTGGCTTTGATGGATTCGGTTCGATTAAAATGGGTAGCTCAATCATTGGGTTTAGAAAAGGTAGCATTAACGCAAACCAAAATGCGCTGTTTTTTCCCTGGAGATCCCAATGCTCCTGTTTATCAAACCGAGGCCTTTAATTTCTTAATTGGAAAAGTTGCGCAGGATAATCGACGATACAATGCAAAACAAACAGATAAAGCCTTTATTATCGAGGTGATCGGGGTTACCGATGTATTTCAAGCTTTATATGAATTAAACGATTGGAAGAATGCACTTCACTCAAAAATTACAGTTGAAGAATAAACTTATACTTCTATTAACATGTTGGATACAAAATACTATGGGTCAATCATTGCCTAAATATAATACGGAGTTAAGGTTTATAGAGGGAGTAGACTCTCTTATAGGTTGGAAAGGAAACCCACTACATAAAGGTCGATATGTGAATCACGAGTTTCCCATGACCAATTCATTTACTGATGTGTGGAAATGGAAGAAAAAAAAGAATCCCTATGAAGGGGCTAAGAAGAAGGATACTTTTCAATTGCCAGTGTCATTGGATTTAACGAGTATTCTTGACTCAAAGAAAGATGGTATTTTTTGGCTAGGTCATGCCACCTTTGTTATTCGATTTGGTGGAAGGCAGTTCATCACAGATCCGGTATTCAATAAAGCCACTATAGTCAAAAGAGAATCTCCGCTACC
>VMCP01000266.1 GCA_008081305.1 Bacteroidota bacterium
CTGTATTCGAAAAAGTATACTTTGATACACTCAATAAACTAGGAATTGCATTCAACGGAAGTGCTTGGGCTATCGTTAATTCAAACGGCCAAAGATTAACATCTTTTGATATTGATTTTATTCCATTAACGGACGTCTTGAATGACGTGCCCATCGAGACTATACGCTTCACGGATAATCGGATTGTCTGCTTGAAAAAGAACATCCCTTGGTCCTTTGATTTCAATGGACAACCTTCCTTTGTCGGAGATTTTTCAGAGCTTTCAAACTTTCATAATGGAATAAGCATCGCAAAAAACAGAAAAACCGGCTTTTATTCGCTCATTGATACCATTGGAAACATCATTTTAGACTCCGCAGAGAACATTGAACAATTTAAAAGCAATAATATTTACACTGCCCTTGTAAAAGGTGTTCATTACGTATTGGTTATCCAAAATTCAAAAATTTCTTGGTCCGAGAAAAGTAATGAAAAGCCAATTATCGCTAATTATTGGGGAGAACCACAAATCGCTATCAAACGCAAACGTCAGTGGTTTGTGTATAGCTCAATAAACCCAGCGGGACATTCATTGATGTCTACTAAAAAACCAATGTACGTTTATGGAGACGAAATACTCTGTACGAATCGTTTGGTTTCAAAGTCAAGAAAGAAAATTAAAATTAACCAATGGTACAACCCTCGTAGCAAAGAGATGAGCGTTGTCAAAGCAGAAGAAATCGCTATTCTAGATAACAAACAACTAATTATTTACAATGATACTCGTCCTGTCTTATTTGATGTAACAGAAAAAGAATACCCCATATTTTCAGAGGACACATCGGAAACCCTTCCGGTTAAATACATGGATATCACACGAAGCACCATCCCCTCATTATTATGGGTAAGTTCAGATAGCCTACAATATATCATCAATCGAAACGGTAGGATTTTAACCAAATACCGCGCTCAATCCATTGATATTCTTTCACCTGAACTTGTACTAGCAAGTTCCCCAAAAGGAAAAAAACAATTACTCGATTTCAACAATCGTTTGATTATAAAGGATATCGAGGATATACAATACCCCATATTCCCAGGATTCTTTCTCATCAACGATGGCGAAAATTGGTTGTGGGTGCCCAGGAATGGAGATATTTTAAGGGAGTTGGAGTAAAGCGACCCCATTAATTCTTCAACCTATTCCAACGAAGCGCATTGAGCAACCCGACCAAAGTGAAGGGCACAATTGAGTCCAACATGGTAGGAATCAAATCAAATGTTGGATACCAGATATGATTGGTGTAAGAAATTGCCAAAAATCCAATCATTCCAATCCCTATACAAATCCCGATGGATTCTTTCAAGGATATCGGTCCTAACTTGAAAAGTAGATAAGCAAAAAACAATGCAAACAACCAATCAGAAAAAAAGCCACGAAGCATATTTACCGCCATGCTCATTTCATGTGGTCCATAATAGGTTACGAACATCCAAGGTTTTCCCATGAACGATTCCCATTGGGCATTCTGCTCTTCTAAAGGTAATTCTGGAGTTGCCGAAGGAATCAAATAACGACCATTCTCTAATTCTAAACCATTTAACAAGGTTTGTATGGTGTCCTGATGAGGCGTGTATTTTTGAGCTTGACCGTGGAAATTACCCGCGGCCCAAGAAATAAATTGCCACATAAAGAATATTACGGCAATGATAATAGAGGGTAGAATGATTTTTTTCATAACACCAATATCACTCATAATTGGAAAAATTAAAAATAGAATGCGTGCAAAGTAATTGTCATATTTACAATTAGATTATCCATTGGAATCATGAATCCCTAATTTTGGGGCGATGAAATATTTTCTTGCCTACATAGCTTTGGGCTTTTCCGTTTGTTTAAATGCACAAACATTACCGATTGATTTTGAATCGTCAACACATGAATTTTCTACTTTTGGGGGAACTCAATTCTCGAAAGTAAAAGATCCGTTGAGACCCAATAGTGTGGTTGGTAAGTTTGCTAATACCTCTGGAAGTGAATGGGAAGGGGCTTTTATTGATCTTTCAGATGGCATTAATTTAGATTCGTCGTCTTGGGTATATTTTGAGTTATATCATCCCAAAAACGACTCATTTAAGTTCCAAATCAAACTAGAGCAAAGCACCTTAGGAGATGGAGATTTATATCTAGAAAGATCATTTAAAACCAATACTTGGCATAGGGATTCATTCAACTTTAAGAAAGCATTAGAAGTCGGAACCGATAATGTGATTGCTGGAAAGGGAATTTACAAACGCGTTACGATATTTTTTGAGGGTGGTCGTTTGGTTTCCGGAGATTACTTCATGGATAACCTAAGCGGTTTTATTTCATCTAAAAGCGGCGGAAGCGGTAATAGCGGCGATACCCATTTTGGGAAGTTGGTTTGGAGTGATGAGTTTGACTATAATGGCGGACCAAAAGAGGAAAATTGGCACCATCAAGTCATGCCTCCAAATGGATTTTCATGGTTCAATGGCGAGATCCAGCATTACACTGATAAATTGGATAATTCCTTTGTATCGGATGGAAGCATGAAAATAGTACTCAAAAAAGAATCCTACACCTATGATGGCATCACCAAAGATTACACATCGGCACGTTTAAATTCTAAGTTTGCATTTACCTATGGCCGTGTGGATGTGCGCGCAAAATTACCAAGTGGAAGTGGTGTTTGGCCTGCCATTTGGACGCTCGGAACGAATATCGGTGAGAGAGGTAACTATTGGGGTGATAAAAACTCGGTTGGGTGGCCTAAATGCGGGGAAATAGATATCATGGAGAGCTGGGGTCACAATCCAAATTATGTTTCATCGGCAGTGCATACCGAAGCTCGTTCCGGAAGTGTTGAAACGGGTGGAACCCGTCTAGCTGATCCGTACAATGATTATCATGTTTATTCACTGGTTTGGACAGAAGATCGCCTCAACTTTTACGTAGATAGCGTCGAAATTTACGAATACAAACCTGACCCTTTGAATAATCAAAATTGGCCGTTTTATGCTGATCAATATATTCTTTTGAACATTGCGGTACTGCCATCTGTAGCATCCGATTTTGACTCATCTATCATGGAAATTGATTATGTAAGGGTTTATCAAGAAGGAGAAACCAATGAAGTTAAGAAGGGAAGTATGGGTGAGATTAAGTTATATCCTAACCCGGTAAGGACATCATTAAAATTGGAGGGTATCTCTGGAAATAAAAATTATCGCATCCTAAATCTACATGGTATGAAAATGAAGGAAGGGCGCATAAAAAAACCCGCGGAAAGC
>VMCP01000130.1 GCA_008081305.1 Bacteroidota bacterium
TTCGGATATAGTCGAACTCCCATTTCGCTAAGTTCTTTTTTACTCGTGTAAGCAAACACTTGGCAGCGGCTGGTATCGATACATTTACCTTGTGTTATTTCAACTGCAAACTCACCATTTCCAGAAGCGTCATAGAAAGCAGAATTTGCGCCTTCAATTACCGCATAGTTATCGTTACAATCTAACCACTGAAACGTTGTCCCTGCATCGTCTTTGGCATCTGCAATGAGGGTATTCCAATCCCTAGATACTTTCGGATTGATATTGATTATATCTACGTTAATAACATAATTTATACTATCACAACCGAGGCTTGATTTAAGTAAATCTGTTGTTGGACCTGATTGTGTAATTCTTCTACCCGACGGCGTAATATATTCACCACAGCCCGTAACGTCCAATTTTTCCGTTATGGGTTTAATCAAAGTCAGATTGATGGTTAAGAAGCTATCACAGAATTTTGAATTCGCCCCATACAACGTGTCGATATACTTACCTGATTCAGTATACACCCTACTTCCGCTCGGCGCCTTGTAACTTTCGCAAGCGGTAATATCTGTTTCACCATATGTTCTTGCAGATACCACGGTGTATGTGATCACAGAATCACAACCCACTGAGTTCATAATCGTATCATAATAGATCCCCTCCTGTTTATATGTAGTATTCTTGTCGCTCGGAGATACTACAAAACGGCAAAAGTCTAAGGTTTTCTTCGAATATGAAGGATATAGGATGGTAACATCATGCAAAATAATACTATCGCAACCAGCCCATGCTGTGAATGTATCACCATAAACACCTGATTTGGAAATCAACTTACCAGAGCCCTTAAGACTTACGGAATTACATTCTTTGTAAGTTATTTTTTCCTTGGAAGGACGTGTTATGGTAAGTTCTAGATTGACCAGACTATCGCAACCCAAATAGTTTTTGAGTCTTTCCTGATATTTTCCGCTTTTTCTATACCATAAATTTTTATCTGCTAAACTTCTAAACGAATCGCACGCGACCCTTTTGATACTTGCGGAAGTAGACTTTAGTATAGTAACCTCTATTGTAATCACCGAATCACAACCTCCTTTGGAGTAAATGGTATCCAGATATTTCCCAGAAACATTTACTGATCTTTTCCCGGAGGGTAACCGATAAAAATCGCATGCCGTAACTTTATCTTTACCGTAAACTGTTGAATCACAATACGATCGACCAATAACGAAGTTTGATGTTTTCCCAGTAAGAGTTAAATTTCCTATTGTTCCATCGTTCCCTAATGATGAACCATCCTTAACCGTACTTATCTTGGAATTATTTTGATACGGAGTTCCATCTTCATAGCTCAACTGAAGTAACAATCCAGGTTCGTTAGAAGGATATGTTGTTACCATCCCTTCTTGTATTTCTTTTAGGGATCGCGCGTAATTCCAAATCCGTGTTTCTTCAATGATGCCACCATAACCCGTCTGGGGGTCTCCTACCCAAACATCTGTTGAGGTAGATGGATAACTCAGCGCACTTATTTTAGTTTGTGTAGAATCTAATATTTGTCCGTCCAAATAAATCCTCAGATACCTACCATCATATGTGCCCGCGAGGTGATGCCAGGTTGTATCTTTTAAAACCGCCTTTGAAATAACCAGTGAGTTCGTATTTGACCCATCGCTGATATCAAAATGAAGCTCCTTCGAGTTACCTGTTCCGAATCTATAAATATCATCTTTTTGCCAAATGAGTGGTGCACAACTCGCACAGGGAGAGCTGTTAAAATTATCTACCCAAATCCATGTTTCGAGCGTAATCTTTTTTGGACCGCACAAATCTTTGTGCCCTTTGATTTGAACATAGTCATCAGTTCCGTCGAAATGCAATGCTGTTGACTGAGCAAAGACATTGGAAAGTGTTACCGAGCTAATTAAAAGTAGTAGAAATTTTCTCATAGGCTTAATAATTTGAATTTTCAAATTGCAGAAAACAATTTTAAAATCAAAATCAAACCTAATACAAAAGAAAGATTTCCAATGAAATACAAAAAAACAATAACTAAGTTATAAGAATTACAACTCTAATCTAAAGAAAATCGAATAGGTAATCTAAATCTAATATTAACGGGCTTTCCGGACTGTTTTGCTGGAAACCATTCACCCGAAGTACGTTTGATAACACGCACGGCTTCTTGATCAAATTCTGGGCATGTTTTATGTTTATACAAAGGCTCTATATCTTCAACCTTGCCGTCTTTCGTTACGGTAAATTGAATTATTGAAATTCCCGAAATCCCCAACTCACGGCAACGGTTCGGATATTTTACCTTTCTAGCGATAAACATATGGAGGCCCATTTCACCCTTTTTATATTGGGCCATTTCTGGTGCGACAATTTCCTTTTTTGGGGTCTCATGAGTGTTAAGATCGGTTGTATCGGATTGAGAAGATAAATGTTTAACAGAGAGCAAAGACACTAAAAGCAATAGGGCGAATCGCATATTCAAACATACGTTATTTATGGACATCTGTCGTATAAGTTTGATAAGCCCAAGAAATGATAGTAATTTGTTGACATGGATCAACCTACAATCAATATCCCCGAGTTCAAATTCCCTAAAGTTGGTGTTTGGGCCTTTATTCTAATTCTTGTTTTCATCATCATCTTATTCCGATCAGCTGTTACGATCGATTCTGGTCACGCAGGAGTCATTTACCGTAAGTTCGGTGGTGGTGTAGACACAGAAACAACCTACGGAGAAGGTTTTCATATCATCGCTCCGTGGAATACCATGATTGAATATGAAGTTCGCCAACAAGAGGTACTTGAAAAAATGACCGTACTATCCAATAACGGTCTAGATATTATTTTGGAAGCAACCATTTGGTTTCAGCCTAGTTATGAGCGATTGGGTCTATTGCATCAAAAACGTGGACTCGAATACATCGATCGAGTGATTAAACCGGCTGTAAGATCCGCCACTAGAAGTGTAGTGGGTAGGTATGCACCTGAACAAATCTACTCTTCCAAACGAGATGCCATTCAATCCGAAATTCAGGTTGAAACAAAAAAAATATTAGATAATCAATTCGTACAATTGAACGATGTATTGATTCGCGATGTTACGCTTCCCTCAACCATTAAGGGAGCCATTGAGCGAAAATTAAGACAAGAACAAGAAGCGTTAGAGTATGAATTCCGTATTGAAAAGGCAAAACAAGAGGCCGAGCGTCAGCGAATTGATGCAGAAGGTAAGGCTAGAGCTAACCGAATCTTAAGTCAATCTCTT
>VMCP01000197.1 GCA_008081305.1 Bacteroidota bacterium
TGGGAATTGTGGGCAGGTCAGACCAAGCTTCCTGGTAACGTAGAGCGTGTAGTTTCTTCTGCAAACCTCCAATTTATCGATCGCTCTATCTTAAATAGCAGATTTAACATTGACCGTGATCTAGGTTTTCAGATTCGTCACAAGAGTTCATGGGGGAATGATTTCATCACTAAAGAAAAATTTGCCCTGTCTCAAGGAGAAGGTAGAAATGTTACCAAGGGCAATCAAGGTGGCCTTCAGTACACCATGAGAATGGAAGCACTGCCTTTCGGAGAGTTCGAGAAAAAAGGAGACTATGTTGAGGCAGATCTAGAACGTGAGCAGCAATTTAAATTAATGCTTGCCTATACCTACAACTTTAATGCAGATGCGGTTAAAACGCGTTCTGGTATGGGTGATTATATGTATAATGATACTGGTCTTTTTCAAACCGATATTACTACTCATTTCGTAGATGTTGTTGCAAAGTATAAAGGCTGGTCTCTATTAACGGAAATGACACAGAGAGATGCTCTAGCCCCAGTAGCAACAAATAGTGACGGAACAAGCACCGGAGATGTTGTTCTTGTAGGAAAAGCATTAAATACACAAATGGGATATCTGTTCAAGAACAACTTAGAACTAGCGCTTCGTTACTCTAAGATCAAATACGATCAAATTACCGGTAGTTCTAACCCTAAAGAGATTACTTTAGGCCTTTCAAAATATGTTGTTGGACATAAATTGAAGTTTCAAGCAGATATAACTAAAGCGACTATTGATAATAATCCAAATAAGATTGTAGTACGAACTGGTTTTGAGCTTCACTTCTAGAAGGGAGTAATTAAACACAGTGTTAAAAACATTTAAACAACCTTTATGAACACAATTTTCACTTTAATTATTGCGGCCTTAGCAGTTTTAGCTATAGTAGATCTAATTGTAGGTGTAAGTAATGATGCCGTAAACTTTCTAAACTCAGCAATTGGATCGAAGGCGATCTCATTCAAGAAAATTCTAATTATCGCAAGCCTTGGAATCTTCATCGGAGCCGTTTTTTCTAGCGGTATGATGGAGGTTGCTCGAAAAGGAATCTTCAACCCAGGAGAATTCTATTTTGACGAAATCATGTTTATCTTTCTCGCGGTAATGATTGGAGACATCTTACTTCTTGATTTCTTCAATACGATCGGTATGCCAACCTCTACTACCGTATCTATAGTATTTAACTTGCTAGGAGCTGCTGTAGTAATGTCGTTAATCAAAATTGGAATGGACGACACTCAGGGACTAGAAGATATCGTTAAGTATATCAATAATGAAAAAGCCATCGCAATTATCTCTGGAATACTGCTTTCGGTGGTCATTTCATTTACCATCGGTGCGCTTGTTCAGTGGATATCAAGGCTAGTATTCACCTTTCAATATGAGAAGAAAATTAAGAGTTTCGGATTCCTATTCGCTGCAGTTTGTTTAACTAGTATCGGATATTTCATTTTCTACAAAGGATTAAAAGGAACTCCTTACTACAATGACATCTCTGAAATATTAAAAACCAACAGTACTCTTGTTATCGGTGGAATGTTTGTATTCTGGGCGCTACTATCATTTATCGTAGACCGAGTATTGAAGAAAAATATACTGATTGTAGTTATTGGTGTAGGAACATTTGGGTTGGCGTTAGCGTTCTCAGGAAATGACCTTGTAAACTTTATTGGAGTTCCTATGGCCGCTTACCATTCTTTTGAAGCATGGTCTGCCTCAGGAGTGCCAGCTTCAGAGTTCAGCATGGGTGTTTTATCAAAGAAAGTACCTGCTGAACCGCTATTACTGCTTTTAGCCGGAGGAATCATGGTAGCTACTCTTTGGTTATCTCAGAAAGCAAAATCGGTAACCGAGACAGAGATCAACCTATCAAGGCAATCGGAAGGTTCTGAGCGATTTGAACCCAACTTATTATCTAAGCTTATCGTAAGAGGTGGAACCTCACTATCTTCTGCGATTGGGTACCTACTACCTCAATCTGCAAAAAATAGAATTGAAAACAGCTTTAAAGTTCCAATTCTGAATATTTCTTCAGACAAAGCCAAGGAGCTTCCTGCATTCGATTTAATCAGAGCTTCAATTAACTTAACCGTTGCAGGTATTTTAATTTCTATTGCAACTTCAATGAAATTACCCCTATCAACTACATACGTTACATTTATGGTTGCAATGGGTACTTCTCTAGCAGATAAAGCATGGGGAAGAGAATCGGCAGTTTATCGCGTAGCTGGTGTGATCAATGTTATCGGAGGATGGTTCTTTACAGCCTTCATCGCCTTTGTTTTTGCAGGAATCTTAACCTACCTGATTTATCTAGGAAAAGGAGTTTCAATCGTTATTTTACTTATGGTAACAGCAGCATTACTTATTAGAAACTACGTTAGCCACAAAAAGAAACAAGCAGAAAAATTAAACCCGAAGGTCCTACGAAAATCAGAGAGTAAAACCGTTCAAGGGATTATCAAGGAGAGTTCTGAGAATGTAGCTGATGTCATGTCTAGAGCTAATAAAATCAGTCATAACCTGATTGACGGTTTAGCCAAGCAAAAGATTGACAAGCTCAAAAAGGCTAAAAAACAAATCTCTAAACTTGAAACAGAGATTGAAGACCTTAGAAATCACTTGTTTTACTTCATCAAAAACCTAGATGAGAAAAGTGTTAACGGTAGTAATTTCTACATGATCGTTCTAGCTTGTTTAACAGACATTACGCAATCTCTAGATTACATCGCACGTAAATCATTCAAGCACGTTGAGAATCAACACAAGCCATTGACGTACAATCAGATTAAGGAGTTAAATGAGATTCAGGATTCACTGTCAATGTTAATTAATAACATTGAGAAGTGTTTCTCAGAGAAAGATTACAATGGACTAGCTCAAGAAATCGCGAAAAAAGAACAAATCAATTCTTTAATAACTGCTAAGATTGATAGTCAAATTGCGAGAACTAGATCAAACGAAACCTCTCCTAAGAATACTACGTTATTCTTTAATATTCTTCTAGAATCGAAAGATCTATTAAACTCAACCATCAAGGTTAGTGAAGAATATTACAAGAGTTCGAAATAAGAATCTCTTTCTAATCTTAAAACAAAAAGGCTCCTTTTAAGGAGCCTTTTTTATGACACCATTTCTCTAATTAGTACAACCACTATAGTCGACTGGCCCTGCGGCGTGTGACCTAAAAAACTCGATCAGATAATCTGCGGTAGTAAGTTCATAAAC
>VMCP01000053.1 GCA_008081305.1 Bacteroidota bacterium
TGTTAGACGGCAGCATTGATGCAATCTCCACCAATCATACTCCTGAGGATATTGAATCCCAAAAAAGAGAATTTGAATACGCCGATTTTGGAGCTGACACGCTTTCAGGTTTCGGAGGGATGCTTTTGGAGGTATTTGGTGAAATAAACCTTCCTAAGGCTATGCAGGTATTGAGCTCAGGAAATCGAGAATTCCTCTCACTGTCCTCGGTGGAAGTAGTGGAAGGTGCAAAAGCGGATCTTACCATTTATAACCCAAAACAAGTTGAAAATCCTGCTGAAAGTGGGAGTAAGGCCTTCAATAGGGTACAAATATCAGCAACGGTTACGGGAGGGGTGGTGGCGACCATTCGTGGAAGTCGAGTAGTTCATTAACCATTAAATTAGGATCACCTTTAGTGGAGTTTCAAGAGGAAAATATAGCAGAAAAGCCAGCCGGTTACGGTCAAAGATTAAAGCAGAGCATACTCTCTTGGTCAAAAAAGCCGAGTGTTTTTCATGGGTTGTTGACTGGTGTACTGCTTTTTGTATCTAAGTTTGTTTTCTATCTTAGTAATAACTGGGAGTTCATTTTTGAACCTTCTTGGATGTTTTTTAGCTTCTTAATTATGGGTATAGCGATGTTTATGGCCCAAAGAGTAGAGAAGCAAGGCGAAGTTCATTACAACTATAAGCAGGCATTATTTACTTGTTCTAGAATTGTTTTTATTGCCATATTTATGTCGGTGTTTGCCGATTTTGTATTGTACTACATCGTTGACGGCAGTTTGGCAAGTCAAACATTAAAAATTCAAATCGATAAAACGATATTGGCATTTAATGAATTGCCGGTGGATATGGGTGATACTGATAAAGATCGAATCATCGAAGAATTACGAAAATCAAATCCTGCAGCGCTATCAAGCTTGTTTAGCAACGTATTCTCAAAAGTTTTGATGAATGAGCTATTGGTGTTGATTATAGCCTTGTTTTTTCGTCAAAGAAGAGATTCTAATCAATGGTTGAAAGATTAATGAATTGAAAGAAATTATCAGCGATAGCAACCCTTGGTTTAAAGAAACAAAGAGCCTAATTGAAAAGAATAGGGCAAGAAAGAAATCTGGGAAGTTTGTTGTTGAAGGATTAAAAGAGATTCAAATGGCTTGTGATGCTGGGTTTGAATTAATGGATCTTGCCTGGTGTGATGATCAGTTCTCTGAAAATGAATTCCATACACAATTCGATACAACAAAGGTCAAGGATGTTAATTTGATCCTATTGTCTCCAAAATTATTTGGAGAATTGGTAGTTCGAGCAAGCGGTCGTAATGCGCTTGGCGTTTTTAGAATGAAGCCACTTTCCGATAACCAACCTCCATTAAAAAATAAGATGCTCATCTTGGTAGCGGAGGGTGTTGAGAAGCCGGGAAATCTCGGAGCCATATTACGAACCTGTGATGGTGCCGGCGTGGATGGTCTAATATTAGCTGAACCAAAAATTGACGTAATGCATCCTCAGGTGATTAGAAATAGCCTAGGCTCTGTTTTTCATGTGCCCATCTGGAATACGGATAACCAAAGTTGTTTTGAATTCTTGACGCAAAACGACATAACGGTATACACAACATTCATGCAGCATTCTACCAATTTATATCATACTCAACTAGCCGATAAAACAGCATTCGTTGTTGGTACGGAGCATGAAGGAGTTTCCTCTTTTTGGGTGGATAAAGGTGAGAACATAAATATTCCGATGAATGGAGTAATGGATAGTTTAAATGTTTCTGTGGCTTCCGCTTTATTGGTATACGAAGGATTACGACAAATCAAAGAAAATTAACCGATATAAAACATTGATTTTCAATAATTCTGTGATGAATTTCTTATATTGAAAACATGAAGACGGTTTATTCTATTTTACTCAGTTTCCTATCAGTGGTATCCATATGTGCTCAAGATACTATGGTTTACAAAAAAGTTTTATCCGGACATAATGGTCCAGTTGAAGCTATCTCGTTTTCTAATGATGGACATTACTTTGCTTCAGGCGGTTGGGATAACTCCGTCCGTTTATACTCGATTGACTCAACCCAGCAGTTTGAATATTTAAGAACTCTTTCAGGGCATCATGCTGCTGTTATTTGTGTGGCGATAAGTCCGGATAATCGTTATGTGGCAACTTCTTCAAAAGATTATACATTCAGCGTGTATGAATTAGAAACAGGAAAGTTAAGATTCACGTCGAGAGATCATAAAAAAGCAGTTACTCAGGTGTTTTTTGACCCATCTTCTCAGTTTCTAATTACGGCTTCTGAGGATGGTACGGCTCGGGTGTATCGGGTTCAAGACTTGGAGCAAGTGAGTCCTAAATCACTCGAGTTGAAATATGATTCAAAAATTAACGGCGCACAATTATCTCCAAGAAAGGGCAAATTTCTAATTGCAACTGACGACTCTAAGGCGGTCGAAATTGATATTAATGGAAAAATCAGTGCAAGATTCGCAGGTCATACGGCTCGAGTAGGGTGCTTGGATGTTTCACATAATAGAAGAATTTTAGCAACCGGTAGCGACGATAAAACCATCAAACTTTGGGATATAAAAACACGTAAGTTGCGTTATACCCTAGAGGGCCACGGTTGGAAGGTTACATCGGTTCATTTTTCTGCGGATGATCGTTATTTAATTAGCAGCTGTAACAATGGAGAAGTCAAAATCTGGGATGTGAAACTCGGCAATGAGGTTTCCGACCTACCCAAACTAGGAACCAATGCTAGACAAGCCATGTTCTCCCCCGATATGAAACGCATTGCAGTAGCGACATTTCAATCAGGAAGTAAGTTTGGTCCCATAATTTATCAAACTCCGTACGAGAAACAATCACGTGAAAAGAAATCAAAAAAGCGTCCAAACAAGAAATGAGTTAGATTGTATCTTTGTACTATGAGCGACGCATTAAATAGTGAAAAGGCACCAGAACCCGTAGGACTGTATCCACATGCAAGACGTGTTGGTGATCTCCTTTTTTTAAGTGGAGTAGGGCCAAGGTCTAAAGGGTCCAAAGAAATTCCTGGTGTTACACTCAATGAGCAAGGAGAAATTGTTTCTTACGATATTGAAGCACAGTGTCACTCGGTTTTCCAAAATGTACGTTGGATATTAGAAGCTTCTGGTTCTGCTTGGGAAAATATGGTAGATGTGACTGTTTTCTTGACCAATATGAAGAATGACTTTAAAACCTATAATCGGCTATGGGCAGAATA
>VMCP01000113.1 GCA_008081305.1 Bacteroidota bacterium
CCCATGTGGCCTCCGCCATCTCTACAGCTGGGTTTAGCAAGCTCCAAAAACTAGCTGCAAGCATCACGCCCGCTGTGAAGCCTAGCATGGTATCCATAAAACCTCTGTTTACGTCCTTGATGAAAAAGACCAAAGAGGCGCCCAAAGCGGTAACAAACCACGTAAATAATGACCCCGTTAGTCCTTGCATAATGGGAGTCAATCCTTCAAAGTAGTTTATTATGGCGTCCATGTTATTTATTAATGTACCCTATCACCTCGTAGCTCGAGGCTTTCCAATACCTTAGATTCTATTTCTAACCACTCAGCCCAACGCGCTTTGACTTTCTCCGCAGGGTAATATTCTTTCGCTAGGTCAATGAACATCCGATAATGCCCGGCTTCACTCACCATGAATTCATGATAAAAACTCTTAAGGTTCTCGTCAGCGCAATACAAGCTAAGAAGCCTAAATCGTTCACAACTTCTTGCTTCAATTAAAGCACAAACCAAAAGGTTTTCTAGGAGTTTCAGCTCTGTATTCCCTTTCATCATATGTTGGTGTAATCCTAACACGTAATCGTCCTTTCGCGTTTTACCCAACTCAATCCCACGCTTAGACATTTCTTTCAAAACTTTTCGGAAATGCCCCCATTCCTCTGCAACTAAAGGAGTTACTTCATCTACAAGCTTTTTATGCTCTGGATATTTCACAATAAGCGAAATACCAGAGGTCGCTGCTTTTTGCTCACAAAAAGCGTGGTCCACCAAAATATCTTCAATCGATTTCTCAGCGATATTCACCCATCGCGGATCTGTGGGTAGTTTCAACCCTAGCATTTTAACGGAGGTGATTTCTTCTTGCATGATGAATAAATATATTTATTTCTCGATTTTTTGAACGCGTGTTTCGTGTCTTCCACCTTCAAATTCTGCATCAACATATGCGCGCACAATTTCAACCGCTTGATCTTCCGTAATGAAACGTGCAGGCAAACAAATCACATTTGCATTGTTGTGCTCACGAGCTAGTGAAGCTAATTCCGATTCCCAAGCTAGACCAGCACGAACGCCTTCATGTTTGTTCGCTGTCATACACACCCCATTTCCAGATCCACAAATTAAAATCCCCAAATCTACCGTGTTGTTTGAAACAGATTCAGCCACTTTATGGGCATAATCGGGGTAATCTACACGATCAGCTGAACTCGGACCCATATCGGTCCAGTTGATTTCTTGCTCAAACTTCCCTTTGATAAATTCTTTTAAGTCAAATCCAGCGTGATCTGATCCAATGGCTATGTTTTTATTCTTCATCATTTAGTGCTTTTTCTTTTCTCTTTTCTACTCTTTTGGCGATAAAAATCCCCAGTACATACAAGGACATCAATGGAAATCCGAGTAGTAACTGTGAGAAAACATCGGGTGATGGTGTAGCGATACCTGCAATCAAAAACACGAAAACAGCCGCATACCTCCAGTATTTCTTGAGGAAGCCTGAACTCACAAACCCAATGCTCGCTAGTATGTATATCAGCACCGGTAATTCAAAAACCAAACCGGTAGCTAAACTCATAAAACTAACGAAACCAGTCACCGAGGAGATCGTAATGATATTGGTAATTTCATCGCTTAATGTATAGGACAATAAAAAGTTGGTTGCTACAGGAACCAACAAAAAGTAGGCAAAAAATACGCCTATAAAGAACAACAATGAAACCACAAATAAGCTACGTCTTGTACGTTTCACTTCTTTTTTGCTCAAAGCAGGTTTTACAAATAACCAAAGTTGGTTAATGATAAGGGGGAAACTCGCGACTAATCCAGTAACCAATGAAATTTTGAAGGCACTGATGAACTGCCCTTGCACCTGCATACTTTGCATAGAAAGTTTTGGTGGATCCCAGCACAAAACATCATTTCCCATAAATGTACGACCCGCTTTACAGAAAAACTGGTATCCCCAAAAATCCGGTTGAAAAGGCGACATCACCACCCAATCAAAAATATACTCAACTACGGTAAACGCAAGGATAGTAGAGATTAATAAGATATACGCGATTTTTAATAACCGTGAGCGAAGTTCATCGATATGATCGAAGAACCCCATGTTCTTTTCATTGGGAAACTCTTGGTCTACATCAACTTGATCCAGTGGCATACTTGGCTAGTTGATAGATTACATTAACATTCCACCGCAAACCGAGAGGGTCTGACCCGTTATATAGGCACTCATATCCGAAGCTAAAAATAAACAGGTATTAGCAACGTCCTCAGGGCTACCTCCGCGTTTTAAAGGAATGGTATCCGTCCAGCCTTTACGCACTTCTGCGTCTAAGGCTTCAGTCATCTCGGTTTCAATGAAACCTGGCGCTACCGCGTTACAACGAATGCTTCTTGAGCCTAATTCCTTGGCAATGCTTTTGGTGAATCCAATCATCCCAGCCTTAGAAGCCGCATAATTTGCTTGACCAGCATTACCGGTAACACCTACCACACTTGTCATGTTGATGATGCTGCCTGCCTTATTGCCCATAAAATGGCGAAGGAAAGACTTCGTTAAATTGAATGCGCTTTTTAAGTTAGTGTTGATTACCTCATCCCATTGCTCCTCCGACATTCTCAACATCAACCCATCACGTGTAATCCCAGCATTGTTGATCAAAATATCAATGCGATCAAAGTCCGCTATCACATTTTTGGCGAGTTCCTCGCTTTGCGTGAAATCTGCGGCATTACTCTGGTATCCTTTGGCTTTAACCCCGTATTTCTCCGTTAATTCAGCTTCAAAAGCTTTGGCTTTTTCTACAGAGCTAGCAAATGTGAAGGCAATGTTGCAGCCGTTTTTAGCAAATGTTTCAGCAATACCCTTGCCTATTCCTCTCGTGGCACCCGTGATTAGAGCAGATTTTCCATTCAACATGAAGCAAAGATACCTTTATTCTCTAACAGAATCAATCGCTTCTAATCTCGGATTCATTACCTTAAACCACAATGGAGCAATCAAACTCAACACCATCATGCCTGGATATCCAGTAGGCATTTGAGGCGCATCCTCCGAGCTAATCAGTGTTTGATACTTTTTATTGCTTTTGAAATGATGATCTGAGTGCCTCGATAACTCAAACAGAAGTAATCTCCCAACTGCATGATCGCTATTCCAAGAATGCTTTGTCTCTACCCTTTCATAAAATCCGTTAGGAAGTCTTTTTCTTAACAAACCGTAGTGCTCGATGTAATTTATGGTTTCCAATAG
>VMCP01000028.1 GCA_008081305.1 Bacteroidota bacterium
CCAACAATGGTCAAATGATCACCTAATTTATTTTTTAATTGATCTACATAATAAGTTTTCCCGGACCCGGACAGGCCAGTGAGACCAATAACAAACGGTTTGATTTCCATGGCTATTCGTGCATTTTTTCTTCCAAGAGCAAACCCTCTTGATCATATTTCTGTGTGAGCAGTAGCTTGCAATTATGATCATAATACTTCCACTCTCCTATCTTAACACCCATTTTATACGCTCCCTCGCGATGTTGGTAACAGCTTTGCTTTCCATATTCCCAAAAGCCATCGGGCAAATCATTTTTATAATAACCCTCTGACTCGACCACTCTAAATTTTTTGGTAATTTTTTCTTCCTGTACTTTTTTAAGTTGGAATTGACCGAAATACCCTTCCTTCTTGCCGTCTTTGTAGTTGGTGATTTTGAGGGTATCACCAAAAATATTCAATTCCACGTGCATTCCTTCTTTCTTGCCTTCTTTCCAATAACCCGAGCGAATCAACTCACAGCTTAGTGCATCCCAAGCACGTTGTATACTATCAAGTTTACCTTTCTTGTAATATTCCTCGCGAGCAGCACAACCGGTTCGGTGAAACTCATAAAACGGTCCATTTAAAAATCCACTATCGTCAAAAACCTTGTAGTACATCAAGGTAGAATCTTGGTAATAACCTTTTTGCTCACCTCTTGGATATCCCAGCCTAAAGCGAGAAATGGATAGCAAATTCCCATTTTTATAATATGTCTTGCACACTCCATTTCTTTCACCTTTTGTGTATCGGTTGACATAGTTCAATTCACCTGTTTGATAATACCCTTTTATCACACCATTTAGTACCTCCTGATCATAAGTTCCCATGAATTCCAAACCTCCTGAGGGATAGTAATAATAAAACGGTCCATGCTTTATCCCATCCTTGAAGGTCTCTCTAATCTCAAAATCGCCATTCGGTTTATAGTCAGCATATTCACCGTGCAGCTTACCATTTTTGAAACTTGCTTTTCGGGCGAGCTGTGGCCTCACCCTGGCGTTCTGCCCTTCTGGCTTCGGATAATACATTTCAGCACTGCCCGTATATGGTTGCCCTTTATAAAGCGCAATACCTCCATTAACTTGTTCAGAAAAGGTAAGCAGGTGCCACCTAATCGTTTTGGTTTTAGTTGAAGATTGAGCTAACAATAATTGGAAACTCAAGGAAAAGAATATCGTTACGATGAACGATTTAGCGTTAAAACGTATGTTGCCCTTCTTCATTGTCTGATATTTTAACCGATGAAAAGTCAAAAATATTGCCATTGTATGCCAAAAAAAGATCCTTCCATCTGTTGTGTGTACAAAGTTAACCTTCATTGATTAGTTTTGCAGACCAATGTTTTTAGAGGACATTATTCAGTTTTGTGGTCAATTGTTAGGGGTGGAAGAAACCTTTCCATTTGATGAGAAAACCCTCGTTTGGAAGGTTATGAATAAGATGTTCTGTGTCGGGGATGTTGAGAATTTTCACTCCATCACGGTAAAGTGCCAACCTGATCGGGCCTTGTTGCTGCGAGAAGAACATCCACAAATAGGTCCTGGATACCATATGAATAACAAACATTGGATCACCATAAACCTTGACGGTATGGACCAACCATTGGTTTTTGAACTAATCCAAAACAGCTACCAATTAGTGGTACAAAAATTGCCTGTTAAACAAAAAGAACAATTAAAAGAATTAACCATATGAAAAAGATAAGTTTTTTACGCAACTTGGCAACCTTTGCCGGTGCTGCTTTTTTAAGTGCAACGTCGTTTGCATTATCTAATAAAACCATGAATGATTCAACTATAAATAACGATTTAAAAGACGGGCTATACGCCCAAATGAACACCAATAAAGGAAGTATCCTCATTGAGCTTCACTACGACAAAACCCCACTTACAGTATGTAATTTTGTCGGATTGGCGGAAGGCAGCATCACCAATACGTTTAAAGGCGCAGGTGAGGCCTATTACAATGGCTTGACTTTCCATCGTGTCATTGACAATTTCATGATTCAAGGTGGTGACCCAACTGGCTCTGGCGCAGGCGGACCTGGTTACCAATTTGCCGATGAAATCCATCCGGAACTTAAGCATACCGGACCTGGTATTTTATCCATGGCTAACGCCGGCCCAGGTACTAATGGTTCTCAGTTTTTCATTACACACGTAGCCACACCTTGGTTAGACGGAATGCACACGGTATTTGGTAAAGTAGTTACGGGTATCGATGTAGTGAATGCCATCGCTCAAGGTGACAGTATTGAAACCATCGAAATCATCAGAAAAGGTGATGCTGCCGAAGCATTTAAAGCCAACGACCAAGCCATGAATGAGTACAAAAATGCCATGGCCGAAAAAGCTAAAAAAGCACAAGAAGAAGCGGCTAAAGAATTTGATGGGTGGGTAATGCAAAACTATCCCACTGCACAACAAACCGCTTCCGGGCTATATTACGTAGTGGAGCAAGAAGGTACAGGAGAACAAGCTACACCTGGTAAAACCGTAGCGGTTCATTATTCAGGTAAATTAACCAACGGAAATGAGTTTGATAATTCATATCGCCGCGGACAACCCATTGAATTCAAATTAGGTAGTGGTCAGGTTATTCCTGGTTGGGACGAAGGAATTGCTTTGATGAAAGTAGGATCAAAATATAAATTAATCATCCCCTCAAAGCTCGGATACGGTAAAAGAGGTGCTGGTGGAGTTATCCCACCTAATGCAACCCTTGTATTTGATACTGAGTTGGTATCGGTTAAATAAAAAATCAATAAATGACAAAAAGGGGCATTCAATAGAGTGCCCCTTTTTTATTCTATTTTTGAGAGATGAATCTGCACGCGTTAACCTTTTGGAATTCCCAAAGTCAGCAGTGCAACATATGCGGCCGTACTCCTTTTTTTTGGCTACCTCGTGGGCACCGTCATCCTATCATACAAAAATTAAACATCATCGGAGCCGGTCGACGATTTTGCGATTGTCCATTTTGCAGATCGAGCGATCGAGATCGTTTGATTGGGTATTTTATTAAGAAATATCCCCAGTACTTCAGCCATAAAAAAATTCTACATATAGCTCCTGAGAAACCCATGGGGAAACGTTGGAAAAAATGGGGGGCAATCGCAACGGGGATGGAGGCCAGGGCCACCGGGTATAGATTTTCGTACTCAAAGGATGGGCGCAATGGTAACATCGAAAAAATACCTTTGGA
>VMCP01000088.1 GCA_008081305.1 Bacteroidota bacterium
TAATCTACCGCAGATAAACTTAAGTCAAGGAGGAAGCGGTTGGCAGATAACCCTCATTGGTATCAAGCAAGCCTTTCATTATCAATACCTCAAGGGTTTTGGTTATCACGCTTCAATAGGATTGGGCGTTAACACCATTGGGCTTACAACGGGGATCAACTATACCCTATAGAATACATACGTTCGGTATTCATCAATTGATGTTGGATGGGTTTGATCTTGTTCTGTTAAGATCGGTGAATGATTGGCAAAGACACGGAGTCTGGATGAATGGGTTCATTCAGGTATTTCATCCCTAATAACTGCTCTCGTTTGGCGACGGCGGCAAACCAAACTTCATCCATGGCACGTTCCCAACGCTTGCTTCTTGGCTTATTTTGAAAATGGTACCGATGCTTACCGAGCAATTTAACCCAATGTTCGTCCAGCTGTTGTACACAATAACGAATGGCTTTTTCACAACGTTCTACGAGTACGGTTTTGATATCTTCTTGGGAGTTTCCTTGGGTATGGATTTCAAGTATTTCTCTTCTGAATTTCATCATTACCCCTTCCAATTGATTGGTGATAGCTATGCCATATTCGTAAACCTCGGTTAATTCAGTAGGAACTTTACCAGGATGCTTTCGCACGAGTTTTTCATACCATACCGAAGTAAAATCCCGAATTTGCGCCATCTCAAATCGCTGCAATAATTTCTCTTTGGCATGTTCATACTTCTCTTTTTCCAGGATACTCGGTAGCTCTTCTAATGGTGCATGGTTTTGAGAGTATTCAACGATTCTTGGATCGAGGTAGATATTTCTTCCTGTGATTCCGGATTTCAAGTACAATCCTTCTAATGAAACAGCTCTACTCAAAGCCACATATACCTGTCCAGGTGCGAATGATCGGCCTGCATCAATAATCACCTTTTCCAATGTTAACCCTTGGCTCTTATGAATGGTAATAGCCCAAGCAAGTTTCAAGGGAAAATGCTTAAAGTTGCCCACCTCTTCTTGAATGACACTATCGGTAGATGGATCAACACTGTATTTTAAATTCTGCCAATCCACGCGTTCAACCTCTATCATTTCTCCCTTAGAGGTATCTTCCACAATGATCTTGTCGTCGTTCAGCTCTATGACCTTGGCAATTTTTCCATTGTAGTATTTTTTCTCGCCACTGATGTCGTTTTTAACAAACATGACTTGTGCTCCCACTTTTAATTCTAACGTAGGTTCTATCGGATATTGGCTTTCAAAAAAGTCTCCTCTTATATCTGCATGATATTTTATGGAATCGTTTTCAAGGGCAGTCAGTTTTGATTTATTGATGGATTCTGTGGTTGCATTATGTGAGCACAGCGTGACAAACCCATCTTCATCTGGTTCAAAATCTGGTTGATAGCGCTCTTGTAAGGTTTCAAAGTCGCCTTGATCTAATTCGGCATTTCTTATGCTGTTCAACAGACCGATAAACGCACGATTTGTCTGTCGATACACTTTGTTGAGCTTCAACTGCAGAATATCCAAAGATTCATAGACCCTGGAATCAAAAAAGAACTCGGACTTGTAATAGGTATCCAAAAGCTCTTTTTCTTGTTGACGAACTACCGGCGGCAATTGAAATAAATCACCTATTAGGAGTAATTGAACACCACCAAAAGGCTTTTGATTTCGTCTTGAGAAGCGCAGAGATTCATCGATAGCGTCAAATAAATCACAACGAACCATACTGATTTCATCAATGATAAGCAGTTCAAGTGCATTAAAAATATCTCTCTTAACGCGGGGATATTTAAAATGACTTTGAAGCATAGGTATGTTCTGCGCTTGGTTGGGATCTACATAGTCCATGGTGGGCAGGAACATACGCGTAGGTAAGCCAAACATAGAGTGTATGGTACTTCCACCAGCATTTATGGAAGCAACTCCTGTGGGTGCGACAACTACGCAGTTTTTCTCCGTTTCATTTAGTACTCTCTTGAGAAAGGTGGTTTTTCCTGTTCCAGCTTCACCTGTTAAAAATACGTTGCGGTGGGTATTCTCAACAATGTCAAAAGCGGCCTCTGAAACGGATAAAACTTCCATAATACAAAGGTACAATCAATTCATGGAGTTCGTCATTTTCCTTAAGTTTGTGAAGTGTCGGAGAAGAGAACATTCAGCTTAAGCCAGGTTACTCAAATCATAGAAGAGAGGGTGAACCAAATGTTTCCCTCGGCATTTTGGGTCAGGGCAGAGATGAATAAATTAAATCACAATGCTTTTTCCGGACACGCATACCCAGAACTGGTTGAAAAGTCAAATGGAAAGGTCATTTCTGAAATGAGAGCCACTTTTTTCCGTTCCGTTTTTCAGCGATCAAATGAACAATTTGAAGAATCGGTAGGTCAGCCCCTTCATGATGGTATTAATGTCTTACTCTATGTTAAGATTTCGTTTAGCCCCATTTATGGATTGTCCCTGAATATTCTAGATGTAGACCCAAGTTATACCTTAGGTGAATTAGAGCGTGAAAAACAGGCCACCATAAACAAGCTCAAGGAAGAGAGGATATTTGACGCCAACAAGGATATTCAACCTTCGCTATTATTGCAACGCTTAGCGGTAATAACAGCGGAAGGGTCCAAAGGGTATTCTGATTTTAAATCGGTCTTAGAAACTAATCCAGCAGGTTATTCATTTTATTTACATGTTTTTCCTGCAGTAATGCAAGGCGATGCATCTCCTCCGAGTATTCTCAAGCAGTTAAAATTGGTTAAAAAAGTACTCCCACATTTTGATGCGGTCGTGATCATCCGAGGCGGTGGTGGTGAAGTGGGGATGACCTGTTACAACGACTATAACTTATCTAGAGAGGTGGCGACTTTTCCTATTCCGGTTTTCAGTGGAATAGGGCATAGCACCAATTTGACCGTGGTAGAACAAGTTTCACATCGTCATGGTATAACACCTACACAAACCGCGCAATATTTTATTGATCACCTAGAAGAAATTGAGCAACCATTGATTCAAGCCTTTAATGTGATCAAAACGGAGGTGCCAAATATTCTTGAGGAGAGTAAAGCAAGAATCGCTATTGCGGCAAAGGAGATACGTTCCATTACTCGCATGAGGGTAAGCACACTAGTTCAAAATCAAATAACCTGTCGGTTTCGTTTGAAAGAAGTTGTGGGAGACTATGTTACTCGGGAATCAAAAAGTCATCAAAATTGGGCTAATCAACTCCTGCAA
>VMCP01000129.1 GCA_008081305.1 Bacteroidota bacterium
CGCAGATGATACTTGGTTAATCCCTGGGAAAGTATGTCGCCGCCATCCTTTTTAAAGTAAAAACCCGAGTCTAACCACTCGGGTTTTTTTTATACCCCTTGCGGTTCCTGGTTCCTGGTTGCTGGTGGCTAGAGGCTAGTTGCTAGTAGACTCAATAAATCTTGAAATTGAAAGCTCAAAGTACCAGAAACCAGAAACCAGAGACCAGAGACCAGAAACCAAAAAGTCTAAACCCTCTGAACAGCTAAGCGTTAACCTATTAAAACTTCAAATGTCTGATGGTTTCGCCTTTATTGATCAGTTGTTCTAAACTTTTGATACCTAGTTTTATATGTGTTTCATCAAACATTTTTGAATTCACTTTATCTTTTTCTAGGGTTTTAACTCCGTCCGGTACCATTGGCGAATCAGAAACAAGTAACAATGCGCCAGTGGGGATTTGATTGTGGAATCCTACAGTAAAAAGTGTAGCGGTTTCCATATCGATAGCGTATGCGCGTATATTATTGAGATAGGACTTGAATTTATCATCAAATTCCCAAACCCTTCGATTTGTCGTGTATACCGTACCAGTCCAATAATTAATGTTATGATCTCTTATAGTTGTAGATACGGCTTTTTGTAAAGCAAAAGATGGCATCGCAGGAACTTCTGGAGGGAAATAATCATTGGACGTTCCTTCGCCCCTTATTGCTCCTATGGGTAATATTAGGTCACCAATAGAGTTGCGTTTTTTCAAACCTCCACATTTACCAAGAAATAATACAGCCTCAGGATTAATTGCCGTAAGTAGGTCCATGATGGTAGCTGCATTAGGTGAGCCCATTCCAAAATTGATGATCGTTATACCATCATGGGAGGCACTGCTCATACTTTTATCAGTACCATCCACTTTACACCCTGTAATCGTAGAAAACAAATCAACGTAATGCTGAAAATTGGTGAGTAAGATGTATCGTCCAAACTTTTCAAGTTCTACTCCCGTATATCTAACAAGCCAATTATCTACGATTTCCTTCTTTGTTTTCATAGTTGAATTTACCTTCATCTACTTTTAAAGTAGCTGATCTCCATGTTTTCACATACATTCAAAGTAGTATCCCAAGCAACCACCAATGTTCCACCATTACTCGCTGTTTCGCGGTATTCGATGTTATAGTCGCCAGATGATTTTGTCAGGGTGATTTTGTCTTTCTCATTTTCATTCATAGCATATACGAATAAAGAATCAACAAACACACCATTGACAAACACATCAACAGGGTCTAAACTAAGCCTTCCACTCAAATTAAAATTGATGGTACCGGTTTTATTAATTTCACAAGACTCTGGTTCTTCATCTTCTTTTTCCTTTTTACAAGAAGAGAATGGCACTGTTTGAATGAATATCGCCGCTGCTACTAATAGACTTTTTATTTGCATTATCGAATTAAAAGAACACTGCCTTTGTAGGTCATGATCTCATTTTCTGGGCTTTTAAATGAGGAGAAATAGATGTATTGTCCAACGGGACATAATTCACCGTTGATTCTACCATCCCATTTCGTATTTGGGTTTTCAGTTTCAAACACGACTTGTCCCCAACGATTATACACGCTTAACTTATACTCATTTATGGTCAAAGGCGTGACCAATCCAAATTCATCGTTTCGGTCTTCTGTTGTGCCTGGACTAAATGCATTAGCAAACCAATATAAAGGAATAGACTTTACGGTTAAATTTTGTATGGTTGTGTCAGCGCAATTGTAAGCGGTATTTGCAATTAATTGAACCTGGTATGTAGCATGATTAGGGAAAGCGTGTTTTGGGTTTTCATCTGTGGAGTAATAGCTATCGCCAAAATCCCAATCCCAACGATCAGAATATTGAGATTCGTTTATAAATGACACATCCGTTAACATTTTAGGGTCATCGGGGTTGTAAGAGAACTGCGCAATCGCTCGAGGATAAACTTCCAAGGTTGAATTCGAAGTGTCTTTACAACCAAAACTATTCGTCACAACGTACTGGATAGGGAAGGGGCCAAACTCGTCATAGGTTACAGTTGATCCACTTTGGCTAGAGCGAACACCATTACCAAAATCCCAAGCATGTGAAATAATATTTCCAGACCCAGGTGTCGAACCATTAGTAAAGTCTATGGGTGTTCCTTGGCAATCATTATCGTATTGTACATAGGCGAATGGTTTGGGTGCGATATACGTAGGTCGTACCATGGTGTCTTTACATCCTTTACTGTTGTATACGATTAAACGTACTTCTGGTATACCCACGGCTCCGTAGTAATAACTTACACTAGGACCGCTAGCTGTAGCTCCGTTAATACCAAAATCCCATAATTCATCCTCAATAAAACCAGCTCCCGGCCAACTTTTAGAATCAAACTTTACAAATTCATTTTCACATGTATCTCTTAAGAAAATCTGTGCAGTTGGCGCTGCTTGTACCAATATTCGTTTTTCTGCAGTATCCTGACAACCCGCTTGAGAACGAATGATTAGCTTCGTATCAAATGAACCTGCTGTCTGGTAGTAATGGACTTCGTTTTTACGAGTTCCATATGAACCATCTCCAAATGTCCATTGTCGAAGAATAATTTTATCAATGGTTTCAACTGAGGCATCCTCGAATACAATACTATCTTTTTGACAATAGCCTGTCACGTTAAACTGAGCTTTAGGATAAGGAGTTGTATCACTCAAAGTCCAAATGCCAGAGAAACCTTGTTTCGCTCGGTAGGAAATACGATTCGTATTAGCATCGACTTGTCCGCGTTGAGGATATATCCACTTGTTCGCCGTGCTATTCCATTTAATCAATCCAATAAAATCTTCTGTAATGACGTCGTTCGAACCCTGGATATCCACGTCTGAATAGGCATATTCCAAGGTAATATCTGGTAGCGTAGAATATCCATTGTCTTCAATTATCCAGTAGCGGTTTGCCAAACGCATAGAGTTTTCACCATCGCATTCATTATCTGTGTTAAATACGCCAATGGGCATCGGACGGTTATTTGGAGCTGCCTTATCAGGAGTCGGGTAGGTTGCAATTTTTACAAATCCCGAATCCGCTATTGAGCTTCCCATGTTATTTATGATGAAGTTCACCGATAAATCATCTCCAGTTATATTTGCTAGGGGAATATTATAGATTGGCCCTCCATCTCCTTGCCGGATATTCCA
>VMCP01000203.1 GCA_008081305.1 Bacteroidota bacterium
TCAATCTTTTTTCCTTTGGAATGCTAGTTTAGGTCGAAAATTCGGTAAGAAAAATGCATGGGATTTTAGGTTAACATGTTATGATATTTTAAATCAAAATAGGAGCATCAACCGAACCGTGAATGAAACCTATTTTGAGGATGTTCAAACCCAGGTGCTGACCCGTTATGTAATGGCTCAGCTGACCTATACCCTACGCGCCTTCGATGTTAAGCGCAGCCCAGAGGAAGAAGGTCGTTACCGAATGATGAAGATGTATCACAAGAGAAATCATCGGTAGGAATTGGTATGGTACTTTTGAAAAAAGCGAATTCTTGGGTTATTATTGTTTAGCAAATCAAACTATTCAATGAGACTACGCCTATTTATCGTTTTATGGTTTTCTATCTCTGTTTTTTTAGACGCTCAAAATGAGGGGACCTATCCAAGCGGTAGTTCTACTAATGGTTACGGTTACAGTAATTATTATCAAAAAGGGTGGCAGTTTTACGGAAACTCATCTATAAATACTAGTCAAAGCAGTTTCTCAAACTGGCAGGGCGGAGGGCTAAGTTCTATAAGCATTTATACGTCATTAAGTCTAAATCTCAATTATTTTGGAGAAAAGGTGAAATGGGAATCGGGGTTAAACGCTGGTTATGGTTTAATGTTGCAAGGGGAAGATACCGAATGGTTCAAGAGCGATGATAGATTAGATATCAATACAAAGATTGGTATTAGAGCTTCAGAAAAATGGTATTACACGAGTTCTTTGAGTTTCTTCTCACAATTCCAACCAGGATATTACGGAATAGGTGATTCATTACCCATTTCTAATTTTTTATCTCCTGGATATGTTACTGGAGCATTAGGTTTTGATTTTAACCCCAGTTCTAAGTTAAGTATTGTACTAGGCCCCATAACAAGTAAGAATACCATCGTTCTTGATCAGAATTTGGCTAATATGGGAGCTTATGGTGTGGAGCCCGGCGTGTATGATTATTTCGAAGAAAAGTTTATTACTGAAGGAAAAAATTTAAGATCTGAAACAGGTGGTTCCATAAATATCACATACAACAATCCAAGAATTTTAAAGAATGTAGGCGTCATTTCTAGGTTGTTCTTGTTTTCGAACTATTTAGAGAAACCTGAAAATATTGATGTGAATTTTGAGACACAACTAAATATGCAGGTAAACGAGAACATCTCAACAAATCTAACCTTGCATCTCATTTATGATGACGATATTATGATTGCCTTAGATGAGACAGGAACGAATTTTGGCCCACGCCTCCAGTTTAAAGAGGTCCTCTCAGTGGGTTTGAATATTCTTTTGGGAAACCCTTATTCTTATTGATTAATACTCTGGGAAAGGATTGGGCTTACTGGTATAGTTCAGTAAGTAGGGAAAAATAACAAGGCTTAGCTCATGAGTCATGGGTATTCCGGCGTGTTTGATACTGATATTTATATCATTTGAATACGCGACGTACATATTGTTTTTTCTAACTCCAAAATATACGGACATGCTATTAAAACCATTTTCGTTTCTGAACTGAGAGAAATTCAAACCAGCGCCTGTCCTGAAGTTATCCCACTTGTAATGCAGCATACCTCTCACGGTAGATTGATCTTCTTGCAGGTAGCCGAGAAATTCGGTTATCCACTTACCCTTGAATTGATTTTCGAAGATTTCGAAACCTATGCCTGCATTTATTAATAGGGGTAGTTGGAGGTTATCATCAAAAAATCCTATGACCGGGTTATTTAAATTTTGGGCGCTGGCAGACATATAAAATTTCTTGCCAACTAGGGCCAATCCAGCAGCAGAATTGAGATAATCCCTCGTGAGAAGAGATGTAGTTTCTGAAGTAGCCAATGAAAAGGCGGTATTCCTAAGATTCACTTGATCCTCCCAATTAAATTGATTTGATCCAAATGAAGTATTTGAGTACCCAACAGACAAACCAGACATTAAGCGCGTATTTGAATTGATTCTAATGGAATAGGAATAGTAGAGATTAGAATTGAAAAATGAGTATCTGCGTTCATTACTGGTTCCAGAAAGATAGTCGGAGATTGCGCCGCTAAAACCAATAGAGGCGTTTTTTGAGACTGGTGATTCAAAGGAGACACTTTGATTTACAAATCGCTTCCCTAATTTTATCCATTGAGCCCGGGTGTTTAAACTTATTTTACCCGCTTCAGCATTGTCATAGGTACTACTACCAGTGAGTGCAGGATTCAGAAAAACACGTTGCACGTTAGTTTGAGTGTACATTGTATTCTGCCCTGTCGCGACAAATGCTGATGTCAGTAATAAAATAAGGCTGATATTTTTTTTACGCGAGAGCAAATGGAAGGAATCCTAGTTTATACAATTATGCGATAGAATTCATAAATTTACAACAAACTCTGTCCTAATGGAAAAGAAACTCAGAATAAAATACTTATTCACTCTTGCGGTTTTCATTTTTACATGGAGTTTCGCTCTTTCACAAAAAGCGTGGTATGTTGACCCTACTGGTTCAAATTCAAAAAGTGGTTCATTAAGTCAACCATTGAAGAATATTCAAGCCGCTATCGACTCTTGTGGGCTGAATGATACGGTTGTGCTTAAGAAAGGAGTATTTTATCCAAAAAATCAAATTTCTTTCGGCAACAAGGAGATTGTTTTGGCAACTTACAACAATGGATTAATTATTGATTCGTTTAATGCCGCAACTATCCTCTACGGTGATAGTCTTCCACCTTACACTGCTCTTTTTAAGTCGCCCAACACCAATAAAACTCTAAAGTTAATTGGTTTGTCGATAAGGCGTCTTGGACATTCATTATTTAACGGGTCTTAAACTTTTTCTCAAAAAAACGGGAATTCTTTGATTCGTTATTGTGCGCTTGACTCGTGTGAACCAGATGTTTCTGTTGATTTATTGAGTTGCTCGGGATCGGTGAATATTGAGTATTCAAAGTTTAGATATAATAAAAATTACAACTTCATAATTAACGTAACAGGATTAAGTAATTACTCTAATCCAAATTTTAATCCTCACCGTTTAAAACCGGTAATTCTTGGTTGTGATATTTCTGACAATATACGTAACTGGAGTAGTTTTACAGATAAAGGAATTGGGGCTTGGTGAGGGGGTGCTATTAGGGGCGCGAATGTTATAAGTAATAATTCAGGTACTTTGGC
>VMCP01000137.1 GCA_008081305.1 Bacteroidota bacterium
TAAATGAGCAAACCAATGACCTGTTCTACCCATTCCAGTTTGAATTTCATCCAAGATCATTAGGGCTCCAACTTCTGTACAACGAGCGCGAACTGCGTTAATCCACTCTGGATACGCAGGAATATAGCCGCTACCTGCCTGGATACATTCAATAATCACTCCTGCAGTCTTTGAAGTGATTTGCTCAAGCACAGTGAAGTCATTAAAGTTCGCTTGGTGGGTATCCGGCAGAAGTGGATAATAACCGCCTTTGTATTTGTCCGATCCTTGAATGCTTAAAGAGCCTTGTGTAGAGCCGTGATAGCTGTTTTTAAAGCTCATGAACTGGCTACGACCGGTATATTTCTTAGCAATCTTCATGGAAGCTTCAATAGCCTCAGTACCGCTATTCACGAAGTAGACGCGGTCCATACAAGGATGGAGCTTCTCTAAAGTTTTCTGGGCCAATTTTGCCTGCGGCCCAATAGCAAATTCACCATACACCATCACGTGCATGTGCTTTTTCACCTGCTCAAGAACGGATGCCACCACTGTGGGGTGACCGTGTCCAAGGTTGGCCACAGAAATCCCTGATATGAAGTCGAGGTAGGCTTTACCTTCAGGGTCGTACAAGTAATTACCTTCAGCCCGTTCAACGACTAATGCGCTAGGGCTACCAACTACTTGCGCAACGTTCGATAAGAAAAGTGATTTTATATCTTTCTCCATGCAGGTAGCTAAGATACGTTGTCCTTGTGCTGTAGAAAAGCAAAAAAAGCCCCGTGCATTGAATGCACAGGGCGTAATCCCAATTAAACTATTAAATCATGTCTATCTAATCGGACGTTCTCCATTTTTTTTACCTCTCTGTTGAGGTCCCTTGCTGCCTTTCATTCGTGCCATCATTCTGCGACCAAACTCCTTTTCCGCACGCATGAGTTTGGCGGTTTTATTCGCGCCGATTACTTCAATAAAGTCGTCTAAATAGCTTTTACGAAGCTTGGCAATATTAATTCCTGCGTCAGCCATTGAATAAATCATTTTTTCAATCTCCTCATCAGACATCTCATTATCACCTAAACCTTTGAAAGTTCTTGATTGGTCCGAGCGCAGTTCAATCTCTTTATCCTGGAGCTCATTATAAACAGGCCAGAATGCCTGACTTTCCTCAACTGTGAGTTCTAATTCATTGGTTAAGTAGGCCACCTTCATGGCTTCTATTTTTTCCTTTTTCTTTTCTAACGCTTCAGCATCACTCGTAGTCTTAGGCTGGGCAAAAGCTGCTAAGGAGCTTAAAAGAAGTGTAAAGATTAGTGCGTTCTTCATAATTCCAAATAATCTAAGTTGTTATAATAGTCCAAATAAATATCAGCATCAAGATCTAAGTCATTCATTTCTAAAGAATCCGTGTCAACATAAGTATATAGGTCTTCCATATCTATATATCCAAGCGCATACATCTCTGAAAGAACATCCTCTGTGAATTCTTCGCTGTTATTCTGTTCTTTTGGCCAAAGAAAAATCACAAATGCGATTGAAGCCGCCGCGGCAATGGATAACCTTAAAAATGGTCTCAAAACAGCTTTCTTTGATTTAGATTCTCTTTTATTGCGTTCAACAATGTATTGCTCAGGAATCCCATGCAGCCGTGCTTTTAATTCATTCAATCGTTCAGGATTAATCGTATGTAATTTTTCTTTTTCCATCTTTAGAATATAGATATCCTTGATTAAGGAAGGTTTAATAGTCCAATTAAATTTTCTTCCATTTTGATTTTGGCATGGTGGTAATTTGCCTTTAAAGCTCCAGTTGAAGTTCCAGTAAGTTTAGATATTTCTTTGAAACTCAAATCTTGATAATAACGAAGTTCAAAAACCAATTGCTGTTTTTCAGGGAGCCTGACTAGGACTTCTTGGACCTTCTTACTGATTTCCTCGCCGTCCCACTTAAGATCTTCAGGACTAATAGCGCCATTAGTTAGCGAATCAACATCACTAGTTTTATGACGTTTCTCTCTTTTTAGTTCAGTTAATGCTGCATTACGAACAATGGAATAGCACCATGTAAACGGATGACTTTTCCCTTCAAATTTGTGAAGATTTTTCCAAATACTAATCATTCCTTCTTGTAGTGCGTCTTGGGCTTGTGTTTCGCTTTTAAGAATACTTATAGCACAATAAAGGAGACGCTCGCTGTACTGTTCAACGATCTGATAAAAAGAAGCCTCCCATTGCTGGCGCAATAGGAGGCTTTTTATGTCTTTGGGTTCCTCCATGATTACCTTTAGATAAGAGGAAGATAAGAAAGGTTTAAATTATTTTTTTCTTTTGATTACTTTTTGAGCTGCAGAAACTATTGCGTCTGCATTTAATCCGTACTTGTCCATTAATTGCGCTGGAGTTCCACTTTCTCCAAAACTATCGTTAACCGCCACGAATTCTTGGGGAACAGGATTATTGGTTACAAGAGTTTGAGCAATGCTTTCTCCCAATCCACCAAAACGGTTATGCTCTTCGGCGGTTACTACACACCCTGTTTTTTTAATAGATTTTAAAACAATGCTCTCGTCTAGCGGTTTGACGGTTGCCATATTTATTACTTCAGCACTTATACCCACGGAATCAAGTTTTTCTGCAGCTTGCAATGACTCCCAAACCAAATGTCCGGTTGCAACAATTGTCACATCACTTCCTTCTGTCATGAGATCTCCTTTACCAATTACGAAAGGGGCATCAATTTCCGTGAAATTAGCCACTTTTGGACGGCCAAATCTCAAATAAACAGGACCGTCGTAATCAGCAATTGCAATAGTTGCAGCTTTGGTTTGGTTGTAGTCACAAGGGTTAATCACTACCATATGCGGCAACATTTTCATTAAGCCAAGATCCTCAAGGATTTGGTGTGTGGCTCCGTCCTCTCCAAGGGTTAAACCAGCATGTGAAGCGCAAATTTTTACATTTTTACCGCTGTATGCAATGCTTTGACGAATCTGATCATAAACCCGGCCTGTTGAGAAATTCGCAAATGTTCCTGTGAACGGAATTTTTCCGCCAATAGTTAGGCCTGCTGCGATCCCCATCATATTGGCTTCTGCAATTCCCACTTGAAAAAAGCGATCTGGATGCTGTTCGGCAAATGCATTCATTTTAAGCGAACCTGTAAGGTCAGCG
>VMCP01000058.1 GCA_008081305.1 Bacteroidota bacterium
AAAATCTCTATTATCCCTTTGGGGACATCCGTTGACCATTGTTCATCCGTTAATGAATCTTTTAAGATATTGATATGTAAGTTACCATCACCGGCATGTCCATAACAAACACTGCGAAAACCGTATTTCTCACCAACAGACTTCACATGTTTGAGTAACTGCGGTAAATAACTTCTGGGCACAACTGTATCTTCTTCTTTGTAGATACTTTGGATTTTCACTAATTCACCAATCGATCTTCGCGCGGTCCACCAGTCTTGCGCCATATCTGCATTATTTGGAAGATATACATTGATCGCACCCTGATCCTCCAAAAATGGATACATTTGCTCTGCTTCTTGCATGAGCGATTCTACATCATTTCCCTCAAGTACGATAAGCAAATAATATTGGTCTTTTTCTGTTTGTGGGAAGTTCAATTGCTTTTGAGATAGCACAATATCAATTCCGCTTTTTTCCATGAGCTCAATTCCTGCAGGTAAAAAACCTGCTTTTAGGATTTCGTTTACCGTTTTTGCTGCATCATCGGCATTATCAAATGCAGCCAACATCAACAGCTCCTCACTAGTGTCTGGAACGATTTTCAAAACGGCTTTTGTCACTACTCCCAATAATCCTTCACTCCCAATCATCAGATGTGTCAAAGAAAGACCCGTACTGTTTTTAAGTGTGTTTGCACCAGTCCAAATACAGTCACCGTTGGGAAGACAAACCTCCAGGTTTAATACATAATCTCGTGTAGTTCCGTATTTAACCGCTTTAGGACCACCAGCACCATGCGCGATATTTCCACCAATGGTACTCGACCCCATGCTAGCTGGATCTGGAGGATACGTAAATCCGAACTCCTTTAGTTTATTCTTCAATACCTGATTGATCACACCGGGTTCAACGGTTACCTGGAAGTTTTCAGTGTCGATATGGATGATTTGGTCTAACCTTTTTGTAGAAAGGACCACACCACCTTTTACCGGCAGACAGGCTCCAGAAAGCCCCGTGCCTGCCCCTCTCGTGTATACCGAAATCTTGTGCTCATTACAATACCTTAACACCTCAGACACCTCCATGCTATCACCGGGAAGAACCAATAATTCCGGTAAAAAACTTAAATCCTCCGTGTAATCGCGGCTTACTTCCTCCAGGTCATTGAGATTTTCTATTACATTTGCTTGACCTACAATATGCGTAAGGGCATCTAGGTGAATTCGTTCGAGCATTAAACAAAGATATCAAAAGAGTCTACAGTTATTCATGAAACGAAACAGACGAAGATTATTTCTAGCCATTTTTATCATCATCGCTTATATGTTAAGCGCACTCACTTGGTGGACGTTCGCTTTGATTCGTAGTCAAGAAAAGATCTATGAAAAAGAAATTTCAACCATTGAAATCAAGCGTGAACTAGCCGTAGAATACGCCGTGGAATGGTTGTTATTAAAGGACTCCGAGCATAGCAAAAGCTCTCCCTTATCGATCCATAAGCATATTTATCATACTGATACTGCAGCGCTTTCTAGAATTTTAAGCGAGAAATTCAGCGACTTATCCATATCCTACAACTTCAATAGGCAACTAAATGCCAATGAATTGTGTCTAAGTATTGTCAGCAAAATTAAATCTCAACTTATTCAGGAGCTTAATGCAAAACGAAGGGCTTGGATTTTGGAAGGGTTGACCTTAGGACTTATCACGATAATTATAGGAGCCGCGATGTTTTTTTACGTTGATAAAATCATTCGACTAAACATACAACAGACCAATTTCTTATTGGCGGTTACGCATGAGTTAAAAACTCCGATTTCAGCCACCAAATTGGCCCTTCAAACCATCGCTAAGAAAAAAGACCAGAGCATGCTTGATAAACTAATTGGCATTGCTCAGTCTAATATGTCGAGATTATCCAAGATGGTTGACCAAGTATTACTCGCCACCAAATTTGAGAGTAAATTTATAGACCCTGTTTTCCAAACAGCCTCTCTAGATCAGCTCATTCTGAAAACAATTGAAGACCTTGAATTACCGGAAAATAGTCGCGATTTGCTCAACCTCGATATTGATGCAGTTGATGCAGAAATTGATGAGAGTATGTTACAGGTTGTCATAAGAAACCTCATCACCAATTCCTTGAAATACGGTGAAGGCAAAGCGGTATCCATCTCCCTAAAAAAGGGAGACAACCGAGTTCAACTAAAGGTGGCAGACATGGGCATGGGAATAGACGATTCCGATAAAAAACATGTATTCCAAAAGTTTTACAGAGTTGGTGATGAAAAAACCCGTACCCAACCAGGCAGCGGATTGGGTCTTTATTTGGTCAAAGAAATTACAGACATTCATAAGGGTAAAATCTCATTAGAGAACAACGATCCTTCGGGAAGTATTTTTAGCATCAACATTCCATTAACACAAACAGTACAAGCATGACAAAGACCTATCGAATCTTATTGGTTGAAGACGAGGCAGACTTAGCAGAGTTGATTCGCATTAACTTGGAGTTAGAAGGATACAAGGTAGCATTAGCGGCTCATGGTGCCGTGGCCATACAGAAGCTAAAGTCAGAAAGTTTCGACCTTGTAGTTATGGATATTATGATGCCAAGCATGGATGGTATCACTGCCACTCAACATATACGTTTAACCAATAATGACATTCCCATCATGATCTTATCGGCTAGCAACAGCTCGAAAGATCGTATTAATGGGCTGAAGGCTGGTGCTGATGATTATATGAGCAAACCCTTTGAATTAGAGGAACTCATATTAAGAATCCAGAAGCTGATTCGCAGAACTCAAGCCACACTACCGAGACTTACCCTTCAGGAATATGAGTTTGGAGGGAATAAAATTGATTTCAATTCTTACATGGCCCATGGTAAAAAGGGTGAATTCAAACTCACAAAAAAGGAATCACAACTCTTAAAGCTGCTTATTGAGAAAAAGAACCAAGTGGTAACCCGAGAAGAAATTCTAAAAACAGTTTGGGGCTATACGGTTTTCCCATCTACCCGTACCATCGATAACTTCATTTTAGCGTTTCGTAAGTATTTCGAGGTAGACCCCAAGAATCCACAATACTTCCTTAGTTTAAGAGGTGTTGGGTATAAGTTCAGCGAGGACGGGAAGTAAGTGTTTTTTCAATTGCCT
>VMCP01000038.1 GCA_008081305.1 Bacteroidota bacterium
AATTTATTCTGTAGTAGGAGCTTCTGCATCACCACCTTCTGCGCCTTCAGCACCTTCTTCTTCTTCTTCAGTTTCTTCTTCTTCATCAACTACGTTACGAGAAGTTTTAACCTGGACAATGGTTGTGTTGTCAGGGTGTAAGAAAGTGAAATTATTAGAAAGAACGTCTGCAACTGAAATATTACCTCCAATTCGGAGTTTAGAAATATCTACATTGATTACATCAGGAAGGTCAGCTGGTAAAGCCTTCACAGTAAGCTTACGCTTTCTAAACATTAGACGCCCACCGTTCATAACTCCAGGAGCGCTTCCTTGAAGTCTAACAGGGATTTGCATTGTAACTGGCTTATCTTCAAACAATTGATAGAAGTCAATGTGAAGAATTCGGTCAGTCACTGGGTGAAATTGAATGTCTTGCATTACTGCTTCATACTTTTCACCACCACCTAGTTCAATTACCACCGTGTGCGCATTTGGCGTATACACGAGGCTTTTGAAGCTTTTTTCTTCTGCTGAAAAGTGGATAGGTGCTTCTCCTCCGTATAATACGCAAGGAACCAGTTCAGCATTACGTAAGGCCTTAGTAGCTACTTTGCCTACGCTTTCTCTTTTTGATCCGTTAATAGTAATTGATTGCATTGTATAAAAAATTAAAGTACAAACTTAGATGAAATTGAGGTGTTCGTATGCACACGATGCATAACATCTGCGAATAATTCAGCACAACTCAATACTTTGATTTTAGAGCTGGTGTGCTCTTTTGAAATAGAATCCGTAATGATAAGCTCGGTGAGTTTCGAATTTTCGATTCTCTCATAGGCATTACCCGATAAAAGACCGTGCGTGGTAATTGCACGAACACTTAAAGCTCCTCTTTCAACCATTAGGTCAGCAGCTTTCGTTAAGGTGCCAGCAGTATCTACCATGTCATCGACTAATACTACGTTTTTTCCTTGAACCTCGCCGATGAGTTCCATGTGAGTCACTTCATTGGCACGCTCTCGTTGTTTGTAGCAAATGACTACATCTGATTCTAGAGCCTTTGAATAAGTGTAGGCTCGCTTTGATCCTCCCATATCTGGGGATGCGATACAAAGATTAGAAAGGTTTAGTTCTCTCAGGTAAGGTAAGAAGATGGTAGATGCAAATAAGTGATCAACCGGTTTCTCGAAGAATCCTTGAATCTGATCTGCGTGTAGGTCCATTGTGATGATTCGAGTTGCTCCGGCAGTTTCAAGCATTTTTGCAACTAGCTTTGCAGCAATGGGTACGCGGGGCTTGTCTTTTCGGTCTTGCCGAGCCCAACCGTAATAAGGTAATACGGCAGTGATATGTCTAGCCGAGGCGCGTTTAGCAGCGTCAAGCATTAGCAACATTTCCATCAAATTATCAGAGCTAGGATTGGTTGATCCTATGATAAAAACTCGAGTTCCTCGAACTGATTCTTCGAAGCTTGGCTGGTATTCACCGTCTGAATAACGTGAAAAATTTACCTTGCCTAAAGACTGACCATACGCCTTGGCAATTTGCTCGGCTAAAGGCATGCTTTGAGTACAAGCAAAGATTTTCGGTGTTAATTCAGTGACAGCCATCTAAATACCTTTGTTTAAAAGGATTGCAAATGTAGTTAAATTATTCAGCTGACTCCTAACCTTAAGCGAAAAATCAGCTCTGTAAAGTTAATTTATTTCTTAGCTTTGCTCCGCATTTTGCCTTGGTGGCGGAATTGGTAGACGCGCTGGATTCAAAATCCAGTTTCTTCGGAAGTGTGGGTTCGATCCCCACCCAAGGTACTTCATAGGTGATTTAAGGCAGTCATTATGGCTGCCTTTCTCATATTTCAAGAGTCTATCCTAGACCAAGTTTGATCGGCATCAAGTCGGTAACTACCTTCAAAATCAAAGCGACATTCTTCAGGAGATAGAATGGATAAAAATAACCCGCTTTTTGGGTTATGGTAGAGATGATATGTTTTTCCAACTACAGGTTCAAATTTGAAAGAAGCCTGATATACTTTTTGGTTGTCTTCAAGTTCTTTCATCATTTTTTGATAGGCTGTTTTGAGTTCGTCAATTCTTGCTTGAAATCTCGCATTGACACTGTGCGCCCCTTTCTGTTTCCAACCAGTAAGATCAGTAGGCTCGATTATAGGAGCAGAAACTGAAGTAGAATAAGGCTTCAGGAAGGCATCGAACTGCTCAGTCTCTTCATTGAAAACAACAGAATCGGGTTTATTTTTATTATTCAAAATGACGCGTGATTTTCTTTGACAAAGGATCGGTAGTTGAATAATAATAGTCAATCAATTTACGATCTGGGCCAACGAGGTATTTTTGAAAATTCCACTTTACAGAACTGCTTTTAATTCCGTTCTCAGTTGCTTCTGTAAGCCATCTGTAGATCGGATGTTGATTTATTCCTTTAACCGAAATTTTTTCAGTTAGTGTGAATGAAACGCCGAAATTTAATTCGCAGAATGACGCGATTTCACCTGCACTTCCAGGTTCTTGAGCTCCAAATTGATTACAGGGAAGACCAATAATCTCTAATTTAACTTTATAAGTATCGTATAACTTTTGAAGACTTTTATATTGAGGTGTAAACCCACAAGCTGATGCAACGTTTACAAAAAGTAAATATTTGTTGTCGAATGTACTCCAATCGAACTTGCTCCCTTGTAAGGTTTGTATCTCAAACTGGGGCATTTCTGTAGCATAGGACATTCCCCGGTCTACTTTTTTAATCACATTATTCAACGATTCTATAAGTTTCATGAATTGTAAATATAGCGATGTAACTCAGCTAATTTTTCGGACTTTTTAAATTCGCCTCCGTAGAACGAAGTAACGGTAGCAGAGGTGTCGTCTTTTACCCCTCTAGATGAAACACATAAATGTTTGGCATCGATAATTACTGCAACGTCCTCGGTAGCTAACAATTCTTGTAAATCGGTACCAATCTGATTGGTAAGTCTTTCCTGAACTTGTGGACGCTTGGCGTAGTGCTGTACGATTCGGTTTAGTTTTGATAAACCGATAACTTGTCCTGAAGAAATATAAGCTACATGAGCTTTACCGATAATTGGAACAAAGTGATGCTCGCAGTTGGAATAGAAGGTGATATCCTT
>VMCP01000001.1 GCA_008081305.1 Bacteroidota bacterium
GGTCCGATGTTAAGGAAACCCCTCTTTTCGATCGAGAAATAGAACCAACGGATTTAAACAAACCGAAGACAAAAGTAAGGCAGTAAATTGTTCTACTTGATGCGGAAATACACTTAACTTTTACACAATTTATTCGTAAAGCAAAATTGATTTTCTACTTCTAACCTACGCATTGTACATTCGTTTTAAGTGATTATTGCTGCGATCGATATCGGCTCCAACGCCGCACGACTATTAATCAATAAGGTTATACGTCGAGATAATGAGACTTTATTTTCCAAGTTAAACCTTCTGAGGATCCCGCTAAAATTAGGTTTTGACGTATTCAAAAATCAAACCATTAGCGAAGAAAAAACAGAAATGTTTATTCAAACCATGTCCATTTTCCAAGACCTCATGAAGCTTTACCAAGTCGATCATTATCGGGCTTGTGCTACCAGCGCTATGAGAGATGCTAGCAACGGAAAAGAAATTTTAAAAACGGTAAAAAAAGAGTTGGGGATTGAAATTGAGATCATCTCTGGGTTGGAGGAAGCAGAGATACTGAATGAGAACCATAAAAGCGCCAATCTCATTTCAGGAGAGAAGCAACTTTTTGTAGATGTTGGAGGTGGTAGTACAGAAATAACCCTGTACATCAAAAACGAAGTCGTTGAAAAAGAGTCATTCAACGTTGGAACCATCAGAATGATCAATGGTCCCATCCCGGATGAAGAATGGGAAAGGTTCAAATCTTTCATGAAAAGTAAGATAAAACCCATCAAGGGTATACAGGTTATCGGGTCAGGAGGAAATATCAATAAAGTATTCTCGCTCTCAAAAACCAAAGAAGGAAAAGCGGTACCGGCCCATTTCTTGAAATTTATTCATAAAGAACTAGAACCTCTCTCTATTTCAAAGAGAATGAAACGTTACAACTTGAGAGAGGATCGGGCGACTGTTATTGTACCTGCCATGCAAATCTTTCAAAGTGTACTCAAGTGGGGCGGATTAGATGAAATCTATGTTCCCAAGATTGGATTGGCTGATGGCATTGTAAAAAAACTATATATCGATTTATCTAAAACCTCCTGATGGTATCAAAAAGAAGTCAATAATTGGCAGAAAATATCCTTCCTATATAAATTACGCTCATGAATTTCCCCTATCAAATCAAAAACCTGGAACAATATCAGCAAGAATACAAACGCAGCTTGGATGATCCCTCTGGCTTTTGGGGAGATATTGCTGAACATTTTACCTGGAAGAAAAAATGGGACACCGTGGTTCAAAGTGATTTCCACCATGCTGACACTCGATGGTTTGAAGGCGCCCAATTGAACATCACTGAAAATTGCCTAGATCGACACCTAGCGGATAGGGGCGATCACACAGCTATACTTTTTGAACCCAACGACCCTAACAAGGAAGTTCAGAAAATAAGCTATGCTGAGCTACACAAGCGAGTAATGGAATTTGCCTGGGTATTGAAGAATAACGGGGTAAAAAAAGGAGACCGGGTATGTATTTATATGGGCATGATACCAGAGCTTGCGATTGCCGTTTTAGCCTGTGCAAGACTTGGTGCCGTTCATTCTGTTATTTTTGGTGGCTTTAGTGCTCAGAGCATTTCAGATCGTATTCAAGACGCCCAAGCCAATTGCGTTATCACTTGCGATGGGGCAAATCGCGGAGCTAAAACCATTCCATTAAAGTCCGTTATTGATGACGCATTGGTTAGTTGTAATACCGTGAATAAAGTAATTGTCTACGACCATATCCAAACCCCCGTGAGCATGATCAAAGGCCGAGACGCTTGGTGGAATGAGGAAGTTGACAAAGTGCAACAATCGGGAAATACTTATTTCCCAGCTGAAAGTATGGATGCTGAAGACTTGTTGTTTATCCTTTACACCTCAGGCTCTACGGGAAAACCCAAAGGAGTAGTGCATACTACGGCGGGATATATGGTTTGGGCGCATTACACGTTTGTAAACGTTTTTCAATATCAACCCGGTCAAGTACATTTCTGTACCGCTGATATCGGCTGGATAACCGGCCATTCCTATATCGTTTACGGGCCCTTGAGTGCAGGTGCAACCACCCTCATGTTCGAAGGCGTACCTACTTGGCCAGATGCGGGTAGATTTTGGGAAATTACAGATAAACACCAAGTAGATATTCTCTACACCGCGCCTACAGCAATAAGAAGTTTAATGGGATTTGGAAAAGAACCACTTCAGGGTAAAGACCTATCTACCTTAAAGGTTTTAGGTACCGTTGGCGAACCCATCAACTCAGAAGCTTGGCATTGGTACGATAAAGAAATCGGAAAAGAAAAAACACCCATCGTGGATACTTGGTGGCAAACCGAAACCGGTGGAATCATGATATCAAATCTCGCCGGAGTCACCCCATCCAAACCTACCTATGCCACCCTACCATTACCTGGTATAGCTCCCGAGTTAGTCGATGAAAACGGGAATGTTATTGAAGGAATGGATGTGAGCGGAAACCTTTGTATTGCAAAACCTTGGCCTGGTATGATTAGAACAACCTACGGCAATCACGAACGGTGTATCGAAACCTATTTCTCTGCATATAAAGGCAAATACTTCACAGGAGATGGCTGCCTGAGAGACGCAGAAGGCATGTACCGAATCACAGGCCGCGTAGATGACGTTTTGAATGTTAGTGGACATCGAATCGGCACCGCAGAAGTAGAAAATGCAATAAATATGCACGAAGGCGTTGTGGAAAGTGCAATTGTGGGATATCCCCACGATGTAAAAGGGCAAGGCATCTATGCTTATGTTATTTTTTCTGGTGACAGTTCTAATCCTGATTTATTAAAAGCAGATATCCTTCAAACGGTGAGCCGACTCATTGGGCCCATTGCTAAACCAGATAAAATCCAATTGGTTTCTGGACTACCCAAAACACGGAGTGGAAAAATCATGCGGAGAATCCTTCGAAAGATTGCGGAAGGAGAATCTGATAAAATTGGAGACACTTCTACCCTCTTAAATCCAGAGGTTGTAGATGAGATACTTCTAAACTTTATTTAGATAGGCTTATTCTCACTGCTCGCAAAACATTTATTGTCGTTACAACATAACGCCCAGCCTTAACATATAGCCCTTAT